>NZ_DAIUCO010000059.1:0-22543 GCF_036846085.1 Noviherbaspirillum sp.
GTGGAGAGGTAGCGGAACTTGTGCGGCACCCAGGAATCCGCCGCCATGTTAGCCAGGACCGCGGGACCGCCCAGGAAACCGGTATTGGCAGCGACAAACAGCAACCCGGCTTCGAAAATCAGGACCACGGTCAGCGCGATGCGATTACCCCATTCGCCGCCGAAGCCGATGCTTTCGATAATGGCCTTGAAGGTGGAAGCGTTGAGGGTCTGGCCTTCCACCGGCTTTGCGTCCCACAACAGATAGAGAAGGATGATGCCGCTGGCGGTGAACGCCAGCGACAAGGCCATGTAGATCATGGTCATCTTTCCAGTGTGGACGCGCGGTTCGGCAAGAATATTGACGTTATTGGAAACGGCTTCCAGACCGGTATAAGTTCCACCGCCCTGCGAATACGCAAGAAGCAGCATGCCGGCGACGCTTATCCAGCCTATGTTGCTGACCAGTGCAGTGGTTTCGCTCAGGGTGCTTGGGATAAGCGCAGGGAGATAGGAGGCATGCGCGATGATGCCGTAGACGATCAACGTAAAGTGGGTGACCACAAACCCCAAGAAAATCGGAAGAAGTATGCGGATTGCTTCTTTCATTCCCCGCAAATTCAGGATGATCAGCAAACCGATGAACAACGCTTCGGCCCACAATTTGTAGGGATGAAAACCGAGTGGAAGCAGCGAAGCCAGCGCCTCGACACCTGCTGCAACCGAAATTGCAATCGTCAGTACATAGTCGAGCACCAGGGCGCAGCCTGCGATCAACCCCATATAGGGACCGACCAGTTTCGACGCCACGCGGTACCCGCCACCCCCGGTCGGGAACAGTTCGATCACCTGGTTATAGGCAAGCGCGATAATAAATACGGTGACCGCGGTGGCAATCGCCATATACAGGCCGAGGTGGGTATGCTCGCCGAGCGCACGGAAAGTTTCCTCGGGACCGTATGCGGAAGACGACAAACCATCCGCACCCAGTCCGACCCATGCCAGGAATGCCACCAGCGCAAGGGAATGTCGTGTTTCGGCCTTCAGCGGATCGAGTGCCTTGCCGAGTACGATTTCGCGAATTTTGCGGGACTTCATTAGTAGGAAATGCCTTCGAGCGCTTGAATGGGCGGAAGTAGGCGATCATACGCTGTCGAATTACGGTATGACAATGCGGAAGCTGCCTGACGTGTTGCCCGAACGTCGCAAATCGGCCATAATAGCGGCTGTGTCGCCGAGATGGCGGAATAGGTAGACGCACGGGACTCAAAATCCCGCGGTGGTGACACCGTGCCGGTTCGATTCCGGCTCTCGGCACCAATGTGAACGCACCTGATGAGGTGCGTTTTTCATTTCAGGCATACTTCCCGAATGCCGTCCTGCTGTGGGCGTTCGCTTGCAGCGATTGAATCTCCGATTCGCAGACAGTCCTTCACAATGCGGTACCATTCACCGCAGTCACATGTGCCATTTGTCAATCCGGATCGCTCCTCTATGCCCTTTTCCCTCGACAACCTTCTGGTGGTAGGTATCTCATCCCGCGCGCTCTTCGACCTGGAGGTGGAAGAAACGATTTTTCGCACCCAAGGACTCGAAGCGTACCGGCGTCATCAACTGGAAAATGAAAATGAGATCCTGAAGCTGGGCGCCGGTTTTGCGCTCGTTCGGGCCTTGCTGAAATTGAATGTACTGACCGACAACCAGCGTTTTGTCGAAGTCGTGATCATGTCGCGCAACTCTTCCGAAACATCGTTGCGCATTTTCAACTCCATTGACCATTACGGCCTTGATATTACGCGTGCAGTCTTGTCGGGCGGCGCTTCGCTGGCTCCTTATCTGCAGGCGTTCAACGTCAGCCTGTTTCTTTCGTTGCACGAAGACGATGTCCAGGCAGCGATCAATTCCGGTGTTGCGTCCGCCCTTCTTTACCAGAAGCCGGACAATGCGTTTGAAGAACTCGATCAGATCCGTATCGCATTCGATGGCGATGCAGTGATCTTTTCGGATGAATCGGAACACATATTCCAAACCCAGGGCATTGAAGCGTTTGAAAACCACGAGCGCGAGAATGCGAAAAAGCCGTTGCCAGAAGGCCCCTTTGCACGCCTGTTGAAGGCGCTGTCCTTCATACAGAATAACTATAAAAGCGCCGACGGCAGGGCCGCGCCAATTCGTACCGCGCTGGTGACCGCCAGGTCTTCACCCGCACATGAGCGGGTGATTCGCACATTGCGGGCCTGGGATGTGGCAATTGATGAAACGTTCTTCATGGGCGGCGTAGCAAAATCGGATGTATTGGCCGCCTTCAAGCCGCATATCTTCTTCGACGATCAACCGGCCCATTGCGACCGTGCCGCGCCCCTGGTCCAGACGGGGCGGGTGCCGGTGCGGCAAGGTCTCGTCTCCTGACGAAATGTCATGCAAATTCGTCAATAAATGTGGGCTTTTTGGGCCGCTTTTACTGGTCAACACAACGGATTACACTGAAAAATATGTCCTGCAGTCAATAAAATCATTCCGCGGGTTAAAATCAACGCTCGTGCGCAAACGCGTTCGGATGACGAGACCCTTCCGTATGAATGAAGCAACGCCCTCCCTGAAACAATTGAATCGCACCTTCATCGGTAGTGTGCTGTTCATTGACATCGTCGGCTATTCGCTGCGCACCGTGCCGGATCAGCTCGAGATGAAGGAGTTGTTCAACAACCTGCTGGCGGAGGCGGTGCACAATATTGCGCCTAGCGAGCGCATCATGGTCGACACCGGCGATGGTGCCGGCATCGCTTTCCTTGGCGACCCGGAAGATGCGCTGTTCGCCGCGCTTTCCCTGCGCGATGCCATCGCCGAAGGCCGGGCGACCGTCGGCGACCCCGGCTTCGTCCGCATGGGAATCAATCTCGGCCCATTGAAAGTCGTCCGGGATATCAACGGGCATACCAACATGATCGGTGACGGCGTCAACGACGCCGAACGCGTGATGAGCTTTGCCGACGCCGGGCAGGTCATGGTGTCGCATTCGTATTACGACATCATTTCCCGTTTTTCCCGCGATTATGCGCAGTTGTTCGTGTACGAAGGCACGCGGCACGACAAACACGTTCGCGAACACGAAATCTACCGGTTTGGCCCTGTAGAGGGCAACCAGAATCTCGCTGAAAAGCTGCGCGATCGTTCAAAGGCGCGGCACATGATTGAAACCGCCGCACCGGTTCCCGCATCCGCCTGGACACGGCTTGCATCCAATGCCGGGGGCGCTGCGAGGCGGTCAATCTCCGTTTCCCGAACCGGCATGGTCGCGGTAGCGGTCGGATCAATTTCGATTGTGGGTGCGGTATGGTCCTGGACTGCCACACCAGAAATGCACGGCAGCGCCGAGCCGTCAATGATTGCGGTGGCACTCCCTGCCGTAGCCGTTCCGGTTAGCTCTGCGCCCGAGCTGCCGGAACAAAAAACGGAGGCAGGCATCCCTGACCTGCCTGTCGTGCAAAAATCCCGTTCGGATGCGCCTGTGCCGACATCGGCTTCCGATGTCCCTGCGCTTGAAAAAGCGACTGAAAAGAACGAAACAAATACCCCTCCCGCGCCGGCGGCCAAGCCCGGCAAAGTCAGGCTCGCCGTACAGCCTTGGGGAGAGGTCTATGTGAATGGCAGCAAACGCGGGATCAGCCCGCCGTTGAAAACCGTGGACCTCGCCCCGGGCAAGCATCGCATCGAAATTCGCAACGGCGAATTTGCGCCCCACCGGGCAACCGTCGAAGTTAAAAGCGGTGCGGAAACCACCGTGCATTACGTATTCTGAATTACTTGTAGACTAACTATTTGGCATGAACAAACTTGTCCTTCCCCTGCTGGCCCTTTTCCTATCGGCCTGCGCCCAGCTTGGGCAACAAACCACCGATCAGTCGACCATTTCCCAGGGCGAGGCGCAATCGCTCTACAAGCGCGGCATCGCCAATTACAAAGAGAGTCGCTACGATGTCGCGTTGACCGACCTTAACGCGGCGATCGACAGCGGGCGGCTGGGTTCTGCGGACATTCTGGATGCGCGCAAGCATGTGGCATTCATCAACTGCGCCAGCAGCCGCGAGTTGCCATGCAGGGAACAGTTCCAGGCGATCTTGAAGGCGGACCCCAAATTTGAACTTGCGGCCAATGAAGCCAGCCATCCGCTATGGGGTCCCGTCTGGCGGTCGGTCAAGGGCGCATCCGAAGAACAGCGTGCCGTCAGCCGCGCCGGCAGCACTGCAGCCACACCTGCGCAAAACAAGCTTGCGGAAGGAATCAAGGAATACGATGCCGGCAACTACAAGAACGCCGTCGATGCACTGCAGTCGGCGATCAAAATGGGCTTGCCTGAACAGGCAGACGAAATAAGGGCGCGCAAGTATTCCGCATTCACCTATTGCCTTACCCGCAAAACCACCTTATGCCGCACTGAATTCCGCAAGCTGTTCGCCTTGCATCCGGGCTTCGAATTATTACCATCCGAAGCCGGACACCCATCCTGGGCAAATGTATATCGCAGGGAAAAAGCCGCCGCCCAGAAGGCATCGAAGAAAGCGCCGAAGTCATAGCAAACTCCACGCACAAAAAAGCCGCTCCAATTGGAGCGGCTTTTTTGCTTCTGAAGCATCAATCAACGCTGGGATACGGAATCCATCACGCACAACGCCGTCATGTTGACGATCCGGCGCACTGTTGCCGAGGGAGTCAGCACATGCACCGGCCGGCTGCATCCGAGCAAAATCGGACCGATGGCGATACCGTTGCCCGCGGCCGTCTTGAGCAGGTTGTACGAGATGTTCGCAGCATCGATATTCGGCAGCACGAGCAGGTTGGCGTCGCGAGTAAGTGTCGAGTCCGGCATCATGGAGCGCAATAAGGAGGGGTCCAGCGCGGCATCGCCATGCATCTCTCCATCGATTTCCAGGTCGGGGGCGGTTTCACGAATGATGGCCAAGGCCGCGCGCATCTTCTTGGCCGAATCGCTGTTGCTGCTGCCGAAGTTCGAGTGCGAGAGCAACGCTGCCCGGGGCACCAGTCCGAACCGGCGCATCTCCTCCGCTGCCATGATCGTGATCTCCGCGAGCTGCTCCGCGGTGGGATTCTCGTTGACGTGCGTATCGACGATGACGATCTGACGGTCAGGCAGGATCAGCGCATTCATCGCAGCGTAGACATTGACGCCCTCGCGTTTGCCCAGCACCTGGTCGATGTAATGCAGATGCAGCGATGTGGTGCCGAAGGTGCCGCAGATCATGCCGTCCGCATTCCCCTTGTGGATCATCATCGCGCCGATCAGCGTATGGCGCCGCCGCATTTCCAGCTTCGCATACTGCTCGGTGACGCCCTTGCGACGGGTCATCCCCAGATAGGTTTGCCAGTAGTCGCGGTAGCTCTCGTCATATTCCGTATTGATGACCTGGAAGTCGACATCCGGCTTGAGACGCAATCCGAATTTTTCGATGCGTTGCGCCAGCACTGCCGGGCGGCCGACCAGGATCGGCTTGGCAAGCTTTTCGTCAACCACTACCTGTACGGCACGCAGTACGCGCTCTTCCTCGCCTTCGGCAAACACGATCCGCTTCTTGGACGCGGGCGCCTTTTTCGCCACCTGGAAAATCGGCTTCATGAAGGTGCCGCTGCGGTAGACGAATTGCTCCAGCCGGCCGGCGTAGGCCTGCATGTCTTCGATAGGCCGTAGCGCGACGCCCGACTCCTCGGCCGCCTTGGCGACCGCAGGCGCGATTTTCATCATCAGGCGCGGGTCGAAGGGTTTGGGAATGACATACTCGGGACCGAACGACAGATTGCTGATGCCGTAGGCTGAAGCAACGATGTCCGATTGCTCGGCTTGCGCCAGTTCGGCGATGGCGCGGACGGCGGCGATCTCCATCTCGCGCGTGATCGTGGTCGCACCCGAGTCGAGGGCGCCCCGGAAGATATAGGGAAAGCAGAGAACGTTGTTGACCTGGTTGGGATAGTCGGATCGCCCGGTGGCGATCACTGCATCGTTGCGTACCGCCTTGACTTCCTCGGGCAGGATCTCGGGTGTTGGATTGGCCAGGGCGAGTATCAGCGGTTTGGCCGCCATCGACTTGACCATGTCGGCTTTCAGGACGCCACCCGCGGACAAACCGAGGAAAATGTCGGCATCGGGAATCACCTCGGCGAGCGTACGGGCATCGGTGTCCTGCGCGAAGCGCTCCTTGTCCGGGTCCATCAGTTCCTTGCGGCCTTTGTAAACGACGCCAGCGAGGTCGGTGACAAAGATGTTTTCGATCGGGAAGCCCAGATCGACGATCAGGTCCAGGCAGGCGAGCGCCGCTGCACCTGCGCCGGAGACAACCAGTTTGCACTGGCCGATCTGCTTGTTGACCACTTTCAGGCCATTGAGAATGGCGGCGCCGACAATGATTGCAGTCCCGTGCTGGTCATCATGGAAAACCGGAATCTTCATCCGGTCGCGCAATTTGCGTTCAATATAAAAGCACTCGGGCGCCTTGATGTCTTCCAGGTTGACGCCGCCGAATGTCGGCTCCAGTGCTGCGATGATGTCGCACAGCTTGTCGGGATCGGTTTCGTTGATTTCGATGTCGAACACATCGATGCCGGCGAACTTCTTGAACAGGACGCCCTTCCCTTCCATAACCGGCTTCGCAGCCAGCGGGCCGATCGCACCAAGTCCAAGTACGGCAGTGCCATTGGTGATGACGGCGACGAGATTGCCGCGCGCAGTGTATTTGAAGGCGTTCGCCGGATCGATCACGATTTCTTCGCAGGCGGAAGCAACTCCGGGCGAATACGCCAGCGCAAGGTCGCGCTGGTTGGTCAATTGCTTGGTCGGCGTTACGCTGATTTTGCCGGGGGCAGGAAACTCGTGGTACTCGAGAGCGGCTTGGCGCAACTGCTGGCGGAGTTCTTCTTTTTGGTTGATGGGGGAATCCATGCTCTGCAGCCTTCCTTTTTAGCTTACGGAAAGCTTACGATTTTATCAGAGCAGTTCTGCCAATTTGATACGTATTTATCCTAGTTTTCATGACGCCGAGAAAAAGCGCCTCTCAAGCCCGCAAAAATGAAACTCAATTTCATTTCAACAAGTGCAGGTTATAGGAAAGCAAGCAGATCCTTGTCAAAAATCCTGTTTACTGTGAATTAAGATCCCTGCTGACTTTGCGGATAGTGACCTTCGGTACAATTCAGGCATGTTGTCCGAATTCGACCTGATTGCCCGATATTTCACTCGCCCTCCACGTCGCAAGGATGTGGCCGCCGGCATTGGTGACGACTGTGCCTTGCTGGTCCCGGAGTCCGGATCGGAACTTGCCATTTCTTCCGACATGCTTGTTGAAGGACGGCATTTTTTCCCTGATGCGGATCCCTATGCCTTGGGCCATAAATGTCTGGCAGTGAATTTATCCGACCTCGCTGCCATGGGGGCGGAACCGGTGGCTTTTACATTGGCCCTTGCCTTGCCGGAAGTCAACCCGGAATGGCTGGCCCCTTTTTCCGGCGGTCTGCTGGAACTGGCCGACCGCCACGGATGCGAATTGATCGGCGGCGACACCACGAAAGGGCCGCGCAATATATGCATCACCATATTCGGCAAAGTACCGTCGGGGCGCGCTTTGCGGCGAAACGCAGCGCGGGTCGGCGACGACATCTGGGTTTCAGGGACGTTAGGAGATGCACGCCTGGCACTGGCCGGTTATCGGGGCGAACTCCCTCTCGATGAACAGGCGCTCGCGACGGCCGCGGAACGGATGCACAGGCCGACACCGCGGGTGGCGCTTGGCATCGCCCTGCGGGGTATTGCCCATGCGGCCATCGATATTTCCGACGGTCTTGCCGGCGACATCGCGCATATTTTGAAGCAATCAGGCGTCGGGGCATGCCTCCAGGTAGACGCATTGCCTGCAGGGCCGATGCTGGCCATGCAAGACCAGCCGACGCGCAGGCACTTCATGCTCGCCGGCGGAGACGACTATGAATTATGTTTCACTGCTCCCGCACCAATGCGCGATGCGGTTCTGCAGGCTGGCGCAGCGAGCGGCACGACCGTTACACGGGTCGGCAGAATCGAAGCGGCGCCCGGCTTGCGTGTCGTCGATCCGGACGGTACCGTTCTCGATTTGAAAACCGCCTCCTTCGACCACTTCACTTCCCCATGAACACTCTCGATCCCGGCCAGGATGTTTACGTCACCAAGCCGAGCGCACGCTTCATGCTCTCCCATCCTGCACATATCCTGGCCCAGGGTTTCGGGAGCGGGCTGTCGCCGGTGGTACCGGGGACAACCGGCACCTTATTCGGCTGGCTTGTGTTTTATGTCCTGACGCTGCGCTGGCCATCGATATTCACCCCGCTTACCTGGGGCATCATCATCGTTGCCGGCTTCGTCATTGGCATTTGGGCTTGCCAGCGCACCGGCCAGGACCTCGGAATTTCGGATCACGGCAGCATGGTATGGGACGAAATGATTGCATTCTGGATCGTCCTTGTCTTCCTGATGCCGGCGGATATATCGACCCAGCTATGGGCATTCTTGTGGTTCCGCTTTTTCGACATGGTCAAGCCACCGCCGATCCGCTATTTCGACCGGCGTTTTAAAGGCGGCTTCGGCGTGATGTGGGACGATATCGGTGCGTCCTTTTATACGCTGCTGCTGTTTGCCTTGTGGCGGGCTATCTAGCCATAAAAAAGGCGCGACCAGCAAGCGGTCGCGCCAAGCTCGAAACATCTGGTAATCTCGGCTGCCGTTCCCGCCTTACATCGACGTTGCGGACCGTGCTGCCTGGTCGTACAGGCCGGAAAGGACACGCAGGAATCTCGCCAGTTCGCTCAGTTCAAAACTTTCAGTGCCGTCACCAGTGAGGCCGGATACCAGTACCTGTTCACGGATTTCGTAATAGCGTTTGCACAGAGCCTGTCCCGCTTCATTGGTGGAATACAGGACCTCCTTGCCACGTCGCTCGGTCTGCACGAGGCCGAGGCTATGCAACTTCTTCAGTGAGTAATTGACGATATGCGTATCCTCGATATTCAGGATAAAGGCAATATCCGCCAGCTTTTTCTCACGCGCCCGATGGTTGATGTGATGCAGAACCAGAACGTCCGTGATCGTCATGTCTTTCATACCGGCTGCCGACATGCATCGCACTGCCCAACGATTGAAGGCATTGCTGGCGATGATCAAACCGAACTCGAATTCACTCAGTTCAGCGCTGCGGCCGGCAGCCAGGTGTGATGACGAGACGATGGGTACTTTCCCAGGGGAGGGTGCGGCTTGCGCAAACGTCGCCTTCGAAACGGCTTTTTCTTTGGGCATTACAAACTCCAGGTTACATTGGCTTCGGATTTCATGACGTCGTCAAATCCGTAACCAGCATCTTACCCGGAGAATGGCTGATGCAAAATGGAATCCGGCTCAGCTCCGCAACGTACTGCGGCGTGACACCGCATGCCCAGAAGACCGGAAGTTCATCGTCGAAAATCGGTATGGCATCGCCGAAATCCGGCGAAGACAAGTCGGTGATGCCGATCAATCCGGGGTGACCGATATGCACCGGCGCGCCATGCACCTGGGGGAAGCGGCCGGAAATCTCGACCGCACGTGCAACATGCCCGCTCTTCACCGGGCGCATACTGACCACCATGTTTCCGTTGAATTGCCCTGCGGACCAGCATGGTATGTTCGTTTTGTACATGGCGACATTCTTCCCTGCGTCGACATGGCGCAATGGAATACCGCCCTCAATCAGCGCGCTTTCGAATGAAAAGCTGCAGCCGATCAGGAAGGTAACCAAGTCATCGCGCCAGTACTCGCCTATATCTCCTACCTCTCTGATCAGTCTTCCATTCTCGAATACCCGGTATCCGGGAAGGTCGGTGCGCACATCGCCGCCTTCGGCGCACCGGGGCGCGAACTGGCCGGGCTCCAGCACCTCGACCAGTGGGCACGGCTTCGGATTGCGCTGGCAGAACAGCAGGAAGTCGAATGCATGTTCGCGCGGCACGATCATCATGTTGGCCTGCACACGCCCCTTGGCAAAACCGGATGTGGGACCGGTGAGGCTGCCATTGCGGCAAAGCGTCCTCACTTCCTCCGGCGACATCGACAGCTTGTCTCTTTCCTTGGTCATGACCAAACCTTTCTCAGTCTTAGATCGTGTAGATATGCGCTCGGAGGGGACCGAAACGCACTGCATGCTCAAGTCATCATTTTCGGCAACGCCGTGACGATTGACGGGAATAAATAAAGCAGCAGGACCGCGACGAGCATCAGTAAAAACAGCGGCATCGCGGTACGCGCGATATAGCTGATCTCCTTCTTGGTGAGTCCCTGCAGGACAAATAAATTGAAGCCGACCGGCGGCGTGATTTGCGCCATCTCCACCACGACGATGATGAAGATACCGAACCAGATCAGGTCGATGCCGGCCTTCTGCACGGTCGGCAATAACACCGCCATCGTGAGAACCACCATCGAAATCCCGTCAAGAAAGCAGCCGAGTACGATGAATAGTCCGGTCAAGGCAAGAATCAGCATGAAGGGCGACAGATTCAGGGACCCGACAAATTCGGCAAGGTGGCGCGGCAGGCCGATGAAGCCCATCGACAGCGTAAGGAAGGAAGCACCTGCGAGGATCAGTCCGATCATGCAGTACACCCGCGTGGCACCCAGCAGGCCTTCCTTGAAGGTGCTCCAGGTAAGCGATCCCTCGATACGAGCCAGAATCAGCGAACCGGCAACCCCGAATGCGGCAGCCTCGGTTGCAGTTGCAATGCCGAGATAAACCGACCCAAGTACCAGCGCAATCAAGGCAACAACAGGAATCAGGTGTCGCGACGCATAGAGCTTCTGAACGAAGGAGGTCTTCTCCGATGCAGCCGGAATGGCATCCGGGTGAAGCAGAGACCAAACCATGACGTAACCCATGAACAAGGCCGCCAGCAGCAGGCCCGGCAATACGCCCGCGATGAACAGCTTGGCGATCGAGACGTTGGCCGCGACACCGTAGACGATCATGATGATGGAAGGCGGAATCATCAGGCCAAGCGTGCCAGCGCCGGCCAGCGTACCGAGCGTGATGTCGTCCGGGTAACCGCGTTTCTTCAGTTCCGGCAAGGCGATCTTGCCGATGGTGGCACAGGTCGCTGCTGAAGAGCCTGACACGGCGGCGAAGATCGTGCAGCCGATGATATTGACGTGCAGCAGTCGACCGGGCAGGCGTTCCAGCCAGGGTGCGAGGCCCTTGAACATATCTTCCGACAATTTGCTGCGGAATAGGATTTCTCCCATCCACAAAAACAACGGCAACGCCGTCAATGTCCAGCTCGACGTTGCGCCCCAGACGGTGAACGCCATGCTGTCGCCGGCGGGCCGGCTAGTCAGGAATTCCATAGCGAAGATCGCGACGCCGAGTAATGACAGGCCGATCCACAACCCGGACCCAAGTACGGCAAACAGTAATCCAATTAGAAGTGCTGCAACTAGCATGTCCACGTTAGTCTCCTTGTTATTGTTATTCGACGCGTGCCATCTCGGCCGAAGGCACCAGAATCCGTTCGTGGTCAAACACCTTGCGTGCGAGATCCTCGAGGAAGGCAATTGCCAGGCCGATACTGCCGACTGCCATGGTGAGCTGTGGAATCCATAGCGGGGTAGCATCCGCGGCCGGGGAAACATCGTGCGTGGTATAGGAGACCCAGGCCAACCGGATGGCGTAGTAGGCGAGATAAACGGTCATCGCCGACGCGACGCTCAGGCACCAGTACTCGGCAATTTTCTTTGGCGTACCGGTAAGCTTGTTGAAAAGAAGCGTCACGCGGATATGATCGCCGCTGCGCAATGCCGCCGGCAATGCCAGAAAAAGCGCGCCCGCAATCGAATATCCCGCATAAGCGTCCAGACCCGGAATATCGAATCCGAACTGCCTGCCCGCGACGCCCAGCAATATCGTCACTAGCGTCAACACCATGAACAATGCGGCCAGGTACAACAGTCCGCGGTAAAAACCTTCCAGCATCCGTGCCATGTTTGTCTCCGAACTCAGAAACCGCCCGTCGAAGCGGGCGGCCATATTGGATTTCTTCTATTTATTGCTTGTAATAGGCATCGATGATTTGCTTGCCTTCGGCACCGGCGGACTTGAGCCACTCGGCTGTCATCGTCTCGCCGATCGACTTCAGTTCAGACTGCAGCTTCGGCGATGGCGCTGAAATCTTCATGCCGTTGCTCGCAAGCTGCTTCAAATACTCCTGGTCTTTCTGTTCGCTGATTTTCCACAAGCGTTCTTCGGCCGCCTGCGCCGCCTTCAGGACAGCTTCCTGCGTGGGCTTATCCAATGCGTCAAATGACTTCTGGCTCACGACAACTGCATTCTTCGGCAACCATGCATTGACGGTGTAGAAGTTTTTGACCTGTTCATACAACTTGTTCTCAATGCCGCTGGCACTCGATGTGAGGAAGTTGTCGACCGCACCGGTGGCAAGCGCCTGGCCGAGTTCGGCAAGCTGGATAGTGGCTGGCTGTGCGCCGAGCAGCTGGGCGATGCGGGTCGTGGCGGGGTTGTAAGCGCGCATCTTGGTCCCGCGCAGATCGGCAGAGGTGTTGACCGGCTTGAGCGAATACAGACTTTGACCAGGCCATGGACCGGTGTACAGGAGTTTCATGCCCTGGGAAGCCAGAAGCTTTTCCACCGCAGGACGGGACGCGACTGCCAGCTTTTTGGCGTCGGCATAGCTGGTGGCGAGGAAGGGAATGGAATCGACACCGAAAATAGCATTCTCATTGGACGCGCCCGACAGGATGAATTCGCCGATTTGCGCCTGGCCGGTCTGCACCGCGCGCTTGATTTCGTTGGCCTTATACAGCGAGCCATTCGGGTGCAGTGTCAAGGTAAGCTTGTTGTTGGTTGCCTTGGCTATATCGCCGGCGAACTGTTGCAGATTTTCAGTATGAAAACTGCTCGCCGGATAGCCGGTGGGCAGGTCCCACTTTGCCTGTGCGAATGTGAGGTGCGAGCTTGTGGCCAGAACGGCTGCCAGCATGACGTTGCGAATCTGCTTCATTTAAGTCTCCTTCATTGGTGGATTGGCTACGACTCTTTTGTTCGGGCACCGTGGCCTTGAAGTACGGCACTACCGGATAACTGCATGCACTGCTAAACCGTCTAACTACCGCTTCTTGTCCGCGCTATCACTTCGCGCTCGCCTGATTCATTGACCTGTCGGTCGTATATTTCAACAGCACCTTGAGCTCATCGTTGCCAGCCTGCTTCAACCACTCGCGGGCAAGCGTCTCGCCGATACGGTCTAGGTATTGCCGGATATAGGAGTCCATTGTTGATACGCTTACATCATTTGCCGCGAGAAGATTCTCATAATCCTTATCACTGTTCCGGCTCAGCTTCCATCCACGCTGTTCTGCGACTTCCGCCAGCTCAAGCATTTTCTTCTGGGTATCAACATCTAACTTATCAAAAATTTTCTTGTTGATGAACACAATGTTTTTGGGAATCCAGGCATTGACCTTGTAGTAGTGCTGCAACTTTGTCCAAGCCTTGGTTTCGACGCCGGTCCAGCTTGACGTCAGCATCAGATCCAGCTTCTCGGTGGAGATGGCGTTGGCGAGGTCGACGACCTGGATGGTGACCGGCGTGGCGCGAACCAGCTCGGCGATGCGCTCGGTTGCCGGGTTGTAGGCACGCATGCGCAGGCCCTTGAAGTCCTGGACTGTGCTGATGGGTTTGCGGGAGTACAGGTTCTGCGGCGGCCATGGCACCGCATACAGCAGTTGCAGGCCACGTTCCGCGAGGGCTTTTTCGATCGATGCACGGGAAGCTTCCCACATGCGTTGCGCATCGTCATATCCCGAGACGATAAATGGCAGTGCGTCCATACCGAACAGTGGATTTTCCTTGGCAAGACTGGACATGATGACCTCGCCCGCCTCGGCTTTCCCGCTGCGCACACCGGCAAAGATGTCTGCGGGTTTGATGAGCGATCCGGCCGGATGCACTTTCATCGTTAACCTGCCGGCGCTGGCTTTTGTTACTTCTTCCGCATACCACTGCAGATTCTGTGTCTGAAAGTTGTCGGCTGCATAGGCAGTTGCGAAATTGATTTCCACGGCTGCCGCATATGCGGGTGCTTGTACGGCAAGACTGAAGCATGAGGCCAAGGCACTGATTCCCAAGGCTGCCAACATTGTTTTCATCACAATCTCCTTCATTTTTTTCTTGAATATTAAATGTGACGTCGATAATATGTCAACAAATTATCTAATAAATTATTGACGTTGAATCTACAATAGATGAAACGTTTTACGATTTCAAGCAAAAAAACATGCCGCACCGAACCGGTGCCGGAACAGGAGACAGCAGGATGCAAAAGCCACGCGGCAGTGCACAAAGCACCGATCCGGTGCGTAAAAACTGTAAGTTGCAGGGCGCTGCCGGATCGAGGTTGACAACGATCCCTGGCACCAAGTCGGCCGCGCTTGACGAACTGGATATCGGCATCGTGGGAGTTATGCAGGCCTTTCAGCGATGGATCGTCAGCGCGATGGCGGATGCCGGCATAAAAGATCTGGTGGTGACCGACGCGCTGGTGCTGGACCAACTTAATGGCCGCGCGCATGCCAAAAGTCTTGCCGACATCTGTTTCATTCTCAATATCGAAGATGCGCGTGTCGTCGGCTATTCGCTGCGCAAGCTCGTGGCGCTTGATGTCGTGAGCGCCGAGAAGCGTGGAAAGGAAGTGATTTTTTCGATTACTCCGTTGGGCCAGGCGTATTTGCTACGTTATCAGGAGGTCCGCGAGCACCGGTTGCTCGATACTCTCGTAGCGCTTGGCCCGAACAAATCCGTCTATACGGCGCTTTCTCAATATCTGCGGAAGCTGTCCGGACTTTATGATCAAGCCGCGCGGGCGGCCTCGTCTCTATAGGAAAGGTGAAGGCACCATGGAAGCAAAACAATCGTTACACGGTCAACAGGATAAGCGCTGGCAGTTCTGGATCGACCGGGGAGGCACATTCACCGATATCGTCGCGCGCCGTCCGGACGGCAAGCTGATGACGTACAAGCTGCTTTCCGAAAACCCGGAACAATACAAGGATGCAGCGGTTGCCGGCATCAGGCGCCTGCTGGGCGTCGGCGCGAACGAGACAATTTCGCCGACGTTGGTGGAAGCGGTGAAGATGGGTACCACCGTGGCCACCAACGCGCTGCTGGAACGCAAGGGTGACCTGACCGCACTTCTGATCACGCGCGGCTTCCGCGATGCATTGCGCATTGCCTATCAGAATCGCCCTCGCCTCTTCGACCGCCATATCGTGCTGCCCGAATTGTTGTACGGCAAAGTCGTTGAAGTCGATGAACGCATCGGCGCGCACGGCGAGATCATCAAGCCGCTGGACGAGGTCCAGGTGCACCGCGAATTGGCCGCGTTGCATGCGCAGGGGTATCGTTCTGTCGCGGTAGTTCTCATGCACGGTTACCGCTACACCATGCATGAGGACGCCATCGGACGCATCGCCGCCGAGATCGGCTTCACGCAGATTTCGATCTCCAACAAGGTCAGCCCGCTGATGAAACTGGTGTCGCGCGGCGACACCACCGTGGTCGATGCCTATCTGTCGCCGATCCTGCGCCGCTATGTGGACCAGGTGGCAAGCCAGATGGATGGGGTGCGCCTTTTGTTCATGCAAAGCAATGGCGGATTGACCGATGCGCATCGCTTCCAGGGGAAGGATTCCATCCTGTCCGGTCCGGCCGGCGGCATCGTCGGCATGGTCCGTACCGCCAAGACCGCCGGTTTTGACAAGATCATCGGCTTCGACATGGGCGGCACCTCCACCGACGTGTCGCACTATGCCGGAGAATTCGAGCGCGAGTTCGAGACGCAGGTGGCCGGTGTGCGCATGCGCGCCCCGATGATGAGCATCCATACGGTGGCGGCGGGCGGCGGCTCCATCCTCCATTTTGACGGGTCCCGTTACCGCGTCGGACCGGACAGCGCCGGGGCCAATCCGGGTCCGGCCAGCTATCGCCGTGGCGGCAAGCTAGCTGTCACCGATTGCAATGTAATGCTGGGCAAGATTCAGCCGAACTATTTTCCCTCGGTGTTCGGACCGAATGCCGACCAGCCGCTGGATCGCGACGCGGTGGTGCGCAAGTTCACCGAGATGGCCGAAGAGATCTATCAAGCCACAGGCAACCGCCGCACGCCGGAGGAAGTGGCGGAAGGCTTTATCGAGATCGCGGTCGGCAACATGGCCAATGCCATCAAGTTCATTTCGGTGCAGCGCGGACACGACGTAACCGAGTACACGCTGACCACCTTCGGCGGCGCCGGCGGCCAGCATGCCTGCCTCGTCGCCGATGCGCTCGGCATGACGCGGGTATTCGCCCACCCGTTCGCCGGCGTGCTGTCGGCCTATGGCATGGGACTGGCGGATCAGACCGCGATGCGCGAACAATCGCTTGAGATTACCTTATCAGAGTCAGTCCTCACGACACTCGAAGCGAAACTGCATGCATTGGCGGATGAAGCACGCGAGGATTTGCTGTCCCAGGGCGTGGACCAGACCCGCATCCGGGTGGTCGAACGCGCGCACCTTCGCTATGACGGCACCGACTCGGTGATCGTCGTGCCTTACGATGCGGTCGACCGGATGATTGCGCAATTCGAAGTTGCGTACAAGAAGCGCTATTCCTTCCTGATGCCCGACAAGGAACTGGTCGTCGAAGCGATATCGGTGGAAGCGATCGGCCTGTCGGACGAAACCACCACGCACATGGACGACCTGCCGCCGCGCGACGGACCGCTGAAGCCGGAGGAGACCGTGCAACTTTTCTCCGGCGGCAAATGGCATGACACGGCCCTATACCGCCGCGAGGACACGCGGCCGGGCGACCTGATTCACGGACCGGCGATCATCGCGGAGAAAAACGCGACCAATATCGTCGAGCCTGGCTGGATTGCCGAAGTCACCAAGCTGGACCACCTCGTGTTGACACGCGTGGAAGCACGCACGCAGCGCAAGGCCATCGGCACCAGCGCCGACCCGGTGATGCTGGAAGTGTTCAACAACCTGTTCATGAGCATCGCCGAGCAAATGGGCCTGCGGCTGCAGAACACCGCCTTCTCCGTCAACATCAAGGAACGCCTCGACTTCTCGTGCGCGCTGTTCGACGCCGAGGGCAACCTCATTGCGAACGCACCCCATATTCCGGTGCACCTCGGCTCGATGGGCGAAAGCATCAAGACCATCATTCGCGAGAACAGCGCCACGATGAAAAGGGGCGATGTCTTTATGCTGAACGACCCCTACCATGGAGGCACGCACCTGCCGGACGTTACCGTGATTACGCCGGCATTCGACCAGGCGGGCGAGAAGGTGTTGTTCTTTGTCGGGTCACGCGGCCACCATGCGGATATCGGCGGCATCACGCCCGGCTCCATGCCGGCGGACAGCAAGGTGGTGGAAGAGGAAGGCGTGCTGATCAATAACTTCCAGCTCGTCAAAGGCGGCCGCTTCATGGAAGAGGAAACCATCGCCCTGCTTTCGTCGGGCGCTTATCCTGCACGCAATATCAAGCAGAACCTCGCCGACCTGCAGGCGCAGATCGCGGCGAACCAGAAAGGCGTGGACGAGTTGCTGAAGATGGTCGGTCATTTCGGCCTGGACGTGGTGCAGGCTTATATGAAGCATGTGCAGGACAACGCCGAAGAGGCGGTCCGCCGCGTGATCACCGCGCTGAAGGACAGCAGCTACGAATACCGGCTGGATAACGGCGCCGTGATCAAGGTGGCCATTCGCGTCAACCATGCGGCGCGCACCGCGGACATCGACTTCACCGGCACCTCCCCGCAATTGCCCAACAATTTCAATGCGCCGAGTGCCATCTGCATGGCGGCCGTGCTGTATGTGTTCCGCACGCTGGTCGATAACGAGATTCCGCTGAACGCGGGTTGCCTGAAACCGCTGAACGTCATCATACCCGAGGGGTCGATGCTCAATCCGCGCTACCCGGCGGCGGTCGTGTCCGGCAACGTCGAAACGTCGAGCTGCATCACCAATGCGCTGTATGGTGCGCTCGGCGTAATGGCATCGGCACCCGGAACGATGAACAACTTCACCTTCGGCAATGACGAACACCAGTACTACGAAACGATCTCCGGTGGCTCGGGCGCCGGCAAGGGTTTCAACGGTACCGATGTCGTACAGACACACATGACCAACTCACGCCTCACCGATCCGGAAATACTGGAATGGCGCTATCCGGTGCGGCTGGACAGTTATGAAATCAACCCCGGCTCCGGCGGGCGCGGTAAATGGCATGGCGGGAATGGCGGCATCCGCAGGGTGCGGTTCCTGGAAAAAATGACCGCCTCCATCCTGTCCAACAATCGCATCGTGCCGCCTTTCGGAGCCGCCGGTGGCGAACCCGGCAGATGCGGACGCAACTATGTCGTTCGCGCGGATGGCCGATGCGAGGAACTCGGCTTCGTCGCCAGCACGAATGTCGAACCGGGCGATGTCTTCGTGATCGAAACGCCGGGCGGCGGCGGGTACGGCGCGGAGGAAATACCGCTGGTGCGCAATGCATTGGAAACCGCAACAGTGAAGTAACGCACCTTGGACGGCAGGAGCGGCGCGCCTGAATGCAAGGCGCGCCGCGTTGTCTCTTCGCTGGCATGCGACGGCCATGATGCCTCGACCAGGAGCAGGGGATATCGCGGATGGTAGAGTAAGCGCTGATCGGTAACCACCATCATCGCTGCCGTTGCGGCAAACATTCTCTGGAGGGCTGAAGATGGACGACATTTCTGAACTGGCGCAGCGCGTGGGCGCGGCGTTACAGGCAAAAGGCATGATGCTGGCGACAGCCGAGTCCTGCACCGGCGGCGGTGTGGGCCAGGCCATCACCGAGATTGCAGGATCGTCGGCATGGTTCGACTGCGGCTTCATCACCTACTCAAATGCAGCCAAGAGCAGATTGTTGAACGTTCCCGCGGAATTGATCGAGCGTCACGGCGCCGCCAGCGAAGAAGTCGCGGATGCGATGGCGAAAGGCGCGCTCGTCAACAGCAGCGCGCAGATCGCCGTCTCCACCACCGGCATCGCCGGGCCAGGCGGCGCGGTACCCGGAAAACCGGTCGGCACGGTTTATTTCGGCTGGGCTCGAAACGGGCACAGTAATGTCGAACGCATGGTTTTCACCGGCGACCGGCAGGCAGTGCGGCGGCAGTCGGTTGCGCATGGATTGAAAGGCCTGCTGCGCTTCCTTGAACAAATCTGAATCAGGAATGTGCGGTCGCGTTGTTACTTCTGCTCGATTACCGAAAGCGATTGATCGCATCCCGGGTTTCAAGCGCTACCCGCCGCGCGGCCTGTGTGAATTCCTCACCGGCATCCGGCTTTGCATACAGGATGGCGCGCGAGGAATTGATCATCATGCCCGTGCCGGCGGCCGTCCTGCCGGCTTTTACTGTCGCTTCGATATCCCCGCCCTGTGCACCGATGCCCGGCACCAGCAGCGGCATGTCACCTGTCAGCCGGCGAACCTGCGCGAGTTCCTCGGGAAACGTGGCGCCCACCACCAGCGCGCACTGGCCGTTGGTATTCCATTGATCGGCAACCAGCTGCGCCACATGCTGGTACAAAGGCTTGCCGTCCACCGTCAGAAACTGCAGATCGGAACCGCCCGGGTTCGAGGTCCGGCAGAGCACGATGGCGCCACGGTCTTTCCATTCCAGATAGGGCGCCACCGAATCGAAGCCCATATACGGGTTGACCGTTACAGCGTCGGCACCGTAGCGCTCGAACGCTTCCCTTGCATATTGCTCCGCGGTAGCACCAATGTCGCCACGTTTCGCGTCGAGCACGATCGGCAGATGGGGGTAATTATTGCGCAGGTAGGCGCAGATTTCCTCAAGCTGGTCTTCCGCCCGCAATGCGGCAAAGTAAGCGATCTGGGGTTTGAAGGCGCATGCAAGTTCCGCCGTGGCATCAATAATGGCCTTGCAAAACTCCAGAATTGCATCCGGTTTTCCGTGAAGATGCGCGGGGAATCTGGCGATATCGGGATCAAGGCCGACGCACAAGAGGGAATTATTTGATTGCCAGGCGGCGGAAAGTTTATCGATGAAAGTCACGGCAATTGCTCTGTGGTTCGGACAATGCGCATTGTAACTTGCCATGCTATCGTTTCGACATGACTTCACTTTCCCGCAAAGACTGGATCCTCCTGATCCTGCTCACCCTCTGCTGGGGCGTCAACTGGCCCATCATGAAAATAGCGGTGCGCGACTTCCCTCCCCTCACGTTCCGCACTATCAGCATGCTCGGCGGACTGCCCGTCATTTTGATTGCGGCGCGAATGCAAAACGCCTCGCTTGCCATACCGGCAGGAAAACTCGGCCAGGTCGTCAAGCTGGCCATTCCCAATATGCTGATCTGGCATGTATTGATTATTCTCGGCGTCAAGATGCTCAGTTCCGGACGGGCTGCGATCCTCGGCTATACGATGCCGGTATGGGCGGTGCTTTGCGCGTTGATTTTCTACCGCGAGAAGCCGGCGCCGGCCGCGTGGCTGGGTATCGGCCTGGCCCTGGGTGGCGCCCTGCTGTTGCTGTCGAGCGAACTCGTCACCCTCTCGGGGCAGCCGCTCGGCAGCGTCGTGGTCCTGCTGGCGGCGGCGGGATGGGGATACGGCACGGTGCTGATGAAGCGCACCCAGATTGACATGCCGACCATTTCGCTGACCTTCTGGATGTTGCTGCTGACCACGATGGTGATGACAGTCGTTGCCTTCGCTTTCGAGCGCCACGCCTGGCGCATGCCCTCGAGCGTCGAATGGCAGGCCATCATCTATAACGCCCTGATCATCTTCGGCTTCGCCCATACTGTCTGGTTCAGGCTGGCACGTACCTTGCCACCAATTGCATCAAGCCTGTCGGTGATGATGATTCCGGTGCTGGGGGTTTTTTCCGGTGCCTGGCTATTGAACGAGACGCCGCACTGGCAGGACTATGCGGCGATGGGCCTTATCCTAGTGGCAATGAGTACCGTGCTGTTGAAACCGCGCGGCCTGCCCATAGATAGGTGACAAAATTGCAAATATTTTGCAATTTTGGACTATTGGTACAAAAAATAAGGGGCATGAAAATGAAGACATGGATGAATTGGTTTACGGCTGTCGTCCTGGCATCGGTCTTGAGCGGCTGCGGCTACAACGAATTCCAGGCCAAGGATGAAGGCGTCAAGGCCGCCTGGGGAGAAGTGGTCAACCAGTACCAGCGCCGTTCCGACCTGATTCCCAACCTGGTCAATACCGTCAAGGGGTATGCCGGCCATGAAAAGGAAACCCTGGAATCGGTAACCAGGGCGCGTGCCGCCGCGACCAGCTTCCAGATCACGCCTGAGGTCCTGAATAATCCGGAAGCCTTCCGCAAATTCCAGGAAGTGCAAGGCGAACTGTCGTCGGCGCTTTCCCGCCTGATGGCGGTATCGGAGAACTATCCGCAGCTCAAGGCGGACGGCCTGTTCCGCGACCTGCAGTCGCAACTGGAAGGCACGGAGAACCGCATCACGGTCGCCCGCCAGCGTTATATCAAGTCGGTGCAGGAGTACAACGTCCTGGCGCGCAGTTTCCCGACCAATCTGACCGCCATGGTATTCGGCTATGAGACCAGGCCGTCGTTCACGGTGGACAATGAAAGAGCCATTTCCACGGCCCCCGCCGTCAACTTCGGCAAATAA
Source organism: Noviherbaspirillum sp. (assembly GCF_036846085.1). NCBI lineage: Bacteria > Pseudomonadati > Pseudomonadota > Betaproteobacteria > Burkholderiales > Oxalobacteraceae > Noviherbaspirillum > Noviherbaspirillum sp. The sequence goes on from NZ_DAIUCO010000059.1 coordinate 21,754, forward strand.
ACGGATCCCAATCCAATGATCGCACGCATGCTCCTCGGCTTCGTGCTGGCCGTGCTCACGATGAGCGCCGGCGCGCAGGATTTCGTCCCGGTGCCGCCGCTGCAAACCCGTGTGACCGACATGGCCGGCATGCTCACGGCAGGCCAGCGCGCGTCGCTGGAGAATGTGCTTCAGGAATACGAAACCCGCACAGGCAGCCAGATCGCGGTGCTGCTGGTCGGCACGACCGCGCCGGAAGCGATCGAGCAGTACAGCATCCGCGTTGCGGAAGAATGGAAGCTGGGCCGCAAGGGCGTGGATGACGGTGTGCTGCTGCTGGTCGCCAAGGACAATCCGCCGGCATTGCGCCGCCTGCGTATCGAAGCCGGACGCGGCGTCCAGGGCTCGCTGACGGACGCGCAGTCCAAGCGCATTCTCCAGGATGTCATCGCGCCGCATTTCCGCCAGAATGATTTTTATGGCGGATTGGCGGCTGGCATCTCGGCAATCGCCAGCCTGCTCGACAAGGAGCAACTGCCTGCGCCCAAGGCCGCAAACCAGCCCGAGGAAGGTTTCGATTCCTCTATCCTGCTCTTCTTCGGCTTCATGTTCCTGTTCCTGCTCATGTCGCGCATCGGGTCGTCACGCCACAAGAGGCATGCACGCGGCGGCTGGGGCCGCGCGCCGGGCGTCATTCTCGGCGGCGGCCTGGGCGGCTACGGCGGATATGGCGGCGGCTTCGGCGGCGGTGGCGGATTCGGCGGTGGCTTCGGCGGAGGCGGCTTCTCCGGCGGCGGTGGCGGTGCAGATG
>NZ_DAIUCO010000060.1:0-22287 GCF_036846085.1 Noviherbaspirillum sp.
CCGGTGATGGTTGCGCCTGCGGGAATATTGAAGTTATAGCCAACGCATCCCAGATAGTTGCTGACCTCGTTGTCGTTGACGGCAACAGTGGCCCGGTTGTTGTCGCTCGCAAGCGCGCTACCCGCATTGCTCCATGCGTCAGCCCCGATGCCGGTGGCGTTTACGCAGATTGTGGGACTGCGCGTCTGGGTTGCGGCGTAGGCACAGGAACTCCATAGCAGCGCGGTGGCCACTGCCAGCAGAGGGGCGAAGCGTTTCACTGCTATCACAGTCGCGTCGGTTCTTTTCATCTGGGGCTCATCTGAAAAACAGCTTGCAAATCACGTCGCACATAGTCCTGCCCGCCTACCGCGGGACCATTGCATGTACCGGTAGCACCGCCCGTAGGGCGATTGCAGGCGAAGGACGTAATTCGTCTAACGATTATCTGCGGATTCGCACCTGCGTATTGCACGCTTTGGCACGTGACGGTTGTCCTGAACTCATTTAATTGCGGCGCAGGCGGATTGAAGGACACCTCGGGAAAACAGGCGCTAGTGGCGGTGTCATTCAGTGACAGATGCAAACCCCACTCTATGCCGGCGCGCGCTGCCTGATAGGCGCGCATCCCTTGCTCGTCCATCGCCGCGCTGGTGTGCTGAATAGTGGAAAACCGAACCATCGCCGCACCCAATCCCGACAACACAACGAGCAGGAATATAGCCGCAACGATGCTGAACCCGCGCTGCGGCGCGCAATATTTGACTGGAGTTGGTTTTGCATGAGTTTGATTGAGCGGTTTCATGGCATGTTGTCCACGTGTACCTGGCTGAACAGGCTCACCGTACCGACATCACTAAGCGGCGAACCCAGAGTCAACGCTATTCCTATCAGGCCGTTCCGCTGATTCGCAATATTGGTATAGGAAAACGCGCAACTATTCACATCGGTTGCGAGCAATGCATTCATGGCGCCACCGAGTTCGGCTGAGTCCGCCGAACTCGGCTGCGTCCGAACGATCGGATAGTTCCAGTAGCGCGTAAGCTTGCGTGTTGCGGGATCACATTCGTAGGTCACTGGTGTCGTCACTACATGGAAGTGGCGACCAGGGGAACGGAATCCCGGAGCCGGTTGTGCAGCAAAGGGGTTGCTCGTCAGGGTGATAATCCCTCCGGCAGGATCGGACGCAACAGTCGCTCTGTTGCAAGGACCAGTGCAATCGTAGGCGTTCGCAGGTGCCATTCCCACCGCACTAAGGTTGTACACGACGATGAAATCATTCTGGCGTATCGCTTGTTGACCGGCGGGTAACGGGCCGACCACCGTAAATCGGCAGTCCGCCGGGTTAATCACACAGTTCACCGGCGGTGAAAATTTCAGGTAGGGTAGCCCCGCTGCCGGACTATCTTCTTCCGCCAGATATCGCGCGCCGGTTTTTGTCAGCAGAAACTCGACGTACTGCCGGGTACCGACGTTCGTCACCCGGACGCTATTCGGCAGCGCGAGGCGCAGGTCGCGCGACATGCGGCGCAAGGCCGTATCCGCGATATCGGTCAGCTCTGCCCGCGCCTCGCTTTGAACATAGCCCTGCACCGGCAGCCGGATGAACATCGCGACAACGGCAAAAATGATCCCGGTGATGACGATCACGATGACGGCTTCGGCGAGGGAGAAGCCCCGTTCGTAATTGCGGGTGAGCGTAATAGGCTTCATCTCATGGGATAAAGGGCAAAAGGGTGCGATAACCCTGCAGCGAGACAGTCCCGCCGCTGTAGGTCACATTGACGGTTACCCGCAGTACGGATGCCTGCGGAACTTGCTGCCCGGCCGGTCCGAAGCCCGGTTCGGGGGCCACACTGACAGATGCGGAATAGCCTGACGGCACGACAACGTTCGCTGCGTTGCCCATTGCCGTGCCGCCGCCGGCAAGCGTGAAACCATGGTAGTCATTGACGTTGTCGAAGGGTTGGGTGGTGCTGCCGCGCGTCTCTCCCGGTTCCGGACCGATCGCCTCCAGCAAAGCACAGGGCGCCAGAGGGCTGATCCCGTCGGGATCGCATGCCGTAAATCGCATCAGCAAGACTTCTTCCAGCAAGGCTTCCGCCACCGCCAGCGCCTGCTTGCGGACCTGCGGATCAGCGCTGCGGCCGGTGGTTGTCGCCATCACTTGCAGGATGCCGATGACCGCAACGCTGATGATCACGATGAACATCACCAGCTCGATCATGGTGAGCCCACGCTGGGACGGCACACGGCCGAAGGCGTTACGGATGGACATATCCCGTCTCTCGTTCGACGACGATATTTTGGCTCAGCCCGCCGCCGGAAAACGACATCGTGATCGTTGCAAAGCTTGAGTCCGGCGGTGTATCGGCGAGGTTGAATGGTTTGCCGAGCGCATTAAAGAGAAATCCCGGGACGGATGGCACTATGGTGTAGGTTATGTCGCCCGGAATTGCTTCACACAACCAGGTTGTACTGTTGCCACATCTGGCACGTGTATCGGCGCTGCCGCTATTTAGGTTCAGCGGCGCCGGAACCTCGCTGGCGCACGTTCCGTCTGGCGCAAATGCAGTAAAACAAAATGCAATGCTGTTCCCATTCAGGCGCACATGCACATCACGGTTCTGGGCGATCGCGAGCTTCTGTGCGTATCGCATCACTGATTGCGCCTGATCGGCAAAGGCGCGCACGTCGAAGGTTTGTTTTTGGAAGAAGCGCGGCATTGCCACCGCGGCGAGAATGCCCATGATGATCAGGACGGAAACCAGCTCGACCAACGTGAATCCCCCCTGCAACCTGGCAGGCGCATTGTATTGCACGTTCAATCGTCGCATTGCCATATTAGGGAACCGGTTATCTGTCGCAGTCAGATCGTGTCATCGACGATGTTCGCTACGGACTGGAAAAGGACAACAACGCCGGCGCAAGATTTTTATCTTGGGCGGCGACGGCCTCTTTTCCATCTCAATATTTCTATCAAAGCGGGCAACTGGTACGGATGAAAGTAAAAGGGGCCCAGCTTGTTTCCAAACTTGGGCCCGCTTTATGAATGAAGACTAGTTAGTTGCAGTTCGTCGCGAAGTTGGCGTCAGTTGGAACCAGCGTGATGGTTGGCGATCCGTTGGCAGCCGCAGGCTGAGCATAAGTGACGCCGCAGCTTGCCGGCGTTGTCGCACTGTCCTGCGCGAATGCGCCTGATGTGTAGGTAAAACCCTGAATGCTTGCAAGTGCTTTGTCAATGCCGCCTGGCGCAGTTGCAGGATAACCGTTCACTATTTCTACAACCTGGCCTTCCATTGTTATCTGTCCAGTTGTTACGTTCTTAACCAACGCCTGTGCGTGTGCGATTGCAGCAGCCGACTGCACCGCTCCATACAGACCTTTCGCAGCAGCGTAACGCGCATCTGCGGACATGCCGGTAAAACGAGGAATAGCCGTTGCCGCCAGAATTCCCAGGATCACGATCACGACAACCAATTCAATCAATGTAAAACCGGATTGCTGGCTTCTTACGTTTGTGTTTCTCATTTTGCCCCCTTAAATCAAATAGAATTTCATCGCTTGTCAGAACCACTTGTAAGAAACAACTGGATCCAGAGTTACACCTACAATCCTGCTCCCATCCTCCGCGTCCCCTTCTTCTGAAGCAGGGACCAATCTCACTTGGAAACTGACTTGCTTCAGTCCGCTTTGCTCAGTATCTAGAAAGGTGTTGTTGCGAGGCAAGTATATTAGGTTTCTCGTATGCAAGTCAAAATACCAATTCCCGATTTCTATGTCTTGTGGTTTTGGCGCAAAATATTCGCCCACATAATTAGGTGGCTTTTCTGCTAACCATTTCATGGGATTTTGTCTTACAAGCGCCGGAAGTTCGCTTTCCTTGGATTTTGCCAACAGCGACGCCATTTGCAGGTGCAATGCGCTACGCAGCACGCCGACCGTATGCTCCATAGCGGCTTTTTCCGCCTGCTCCTGGTAAAAATTAATCCGATTCAGCAAAGCTGTTGCAAGTAATGCAACGACGCAGACAACTACTGACAGTTCGATGAGGGTGAATCCCCGGGCTCTCCAAACGGCAGTATGGGAATCGCTCATGATCCTTTTGTCAAAGTGACACGCCCGAGATCCCAGATCGGCAGGAATACGCCGAGTGCCAGGATCAACACCAGGACACCAAGGAACACGACCAGGATCGGCTCAATCCTGGCCGACAGGGTTTTCAGCTCGTATTCAACTTCGCGCTCGTACATCTGCGCAATTTCGTCCATCAGTTCATCAAGCTCACCCGTCTCTTCGCCAACCGCGACCATTTGCAGTACTACGGGGGTGAACACGCCTGTCGTCACTGCGGTGCGCAAGATGCTTTCGCCGCGCTCTACACCGTCGCGCATCTGCTCCACCCGCGAGCCAATGTAGCTGTTATCAACAGTCTGGGCGACTACACTCAACGCCTGAACGATGGGAACGCCGCTCCTGCTCGACAGTGCGAAACTGCGGGCGAAGCGGGCAAGCGTGCCTTTGAGAATAATCTGTCCGGCGATCGGAATACGCAGTTTGACGCGGTCCCATTGGTATCTGCCGTTGGGTGTACCGGTGTACATCTTGAATGCGACCCCAGCACCGAGGATGACAACGAGGATCAGCGACCAATACTGCACTGTGAAATTCGAGGTTGCAATCAGCACCTTGGTCATGGCCGGCAGTTCGGCTTTGAATCCGGCATAGACTTTTGCGAATGCCGGAATGACGAAAATATTGATGATTGCGATCGCGACTGCCATTGTCACGACAACGAATATCGGATACCGCAGCGCAGTCCGTATCCGCTCCCGCATCTCCCGATCGAATTCCATGTAGTCAAACAGGCGCAGAAAAACTTCCTCCAGGCGGCCAGTCATTTCGCCTACACGAACCATGCTGGTGTAGAAGGAAGAAAATACTGTTGGGTGCCTTCGCATCGCAGCAGACAACTCCCGGCCTGCATCGAGTGATTCACGCAAATCCTTGATCACCCGTCCGAACGCCTGGTTAATCGCCGACTCCTGCAGTCCGGCCAAGGCTCTCATGATGGGCACCCCGGCCTTGAGCAAGGTGTACAGCTGACGACTGAACAGCTGCACATCGATCGCCTGCACCTTTCTTTCCGTCAGTTTCGCCCAGAATGTCTCAGTGCTGTCCTTCACCGACTTGGTGGTAACAGTAATTTCTATTGGCGTGATACCGGTATTGAACAACTGGTCTGCCACCGCGCTGCTATCAGCACCTTCCAGGATGCCTTGCAATAGTTCGCCGCGCGCATTTCGGGCTTTGTAAGAAAAGAACGGCACGTCAGATCCCGTGGCAGGTACAGTAGTTCATGGACGGCAGGCCGGCTTATGCTTGGTGCAGGACATCGTCTTCCGCCTGATGGCTGATTCGCATTGCTTCCGCAAGCGTGGTTTTTCCTTTTGCCACTAGCTCGATCGCATGTCGACGCAGCGTATGCGAGCCCATCTGTGCCTTGGCGACCTTGATGAAATGATCCTGATCGTAATGGTTGGCGGCATTGGTTACCGCGTCGGTCATTTCCAGCATTTCATATACGCCGGTACGGCCCCGGTAGCCGGTGCCATTGCAGTGCGAGCATCCTCTTCCGTGAAGATATTGGTGCGTGGATACCGTATCACCGAGGTCGGCCGACAGCCATTGCCGCTCACCCGGCTTGAGCAAATACGGCTCCGCGCAGCTTTCGCAAATCAGCCGCACCAGCCGTTGCGCAAGCACAGCCTGCAAAGAGGTCGCGACCATGTACGGCGGCACGCCCATGTCCAGCAGACGAATGGGCGTGCTCATGGCGTCGTTGGTATGCAGCGTGGACAGAACGAGGTGACCGGTCAACGCGGCACGCATGCCGATCTGCGCCGTTTCATGGTCGCGCATCTCGCCGACCAGCACCACATCGGGATCCTGCCGCAATGCGGAGCGGAGCACGGTCGAAAAGGTCAGGTCGATTTTTTCATTGACCTGCACCTGCGTGATGCCGGGCAGCCGGTATTCGACCGGGTCTTCGACTGTAATGAGCTTGCGTTCCATGGAATTCAGCTCAGCCAACGCGCCATACAGCGTCGTTGTCTTGCCGCTACCCGTCGGTCCGGTCACAAGCACCAGACCGTTTGGCCTTTGCAGGATTGAACGGAACCGCCGCAGCATGGCCGGCGGCATGCCGATAGAATCCAGCTTCAATGTGCCGCCACCCTGGTTGAGCAGTCGCATGACCACCGATTCGCCGTATTGGGTGGGCATGGTGGAGATACGCACGTCTACCTGCTGCTGCTTCACCTTGATGGCAAACCGTCCATCCTGGGGAAGGCGCTTTTCGGAAATATCCAGGCCCGACATGAGCTTGAGCCGCAATGCCAGCGCAGCGGCAATCTTGATGTCCGCTTCGGTTTGCAGGTGCAAAACGCCGTCGATGCGAAAGCGGATGTGGAGACGGGATTCCTGCGGTTCGATATGGATATCGGACGCGCGAATCTGGGTTGCATCATCGAATACCGACTGCAGCAGCTTGACGACCGGCGCTTCCTCGATCCCCGGCGCGCCGCCGAGCGACCCGAAGTCCACGTAGCTGTCACCGAGATCCTGTTCCAGTTCCCGCGCGAAGTCGGTGATTTCGTCCGTGCGCCGGTATATCCGGTCGATCGTCTGCAGTAGCTCGCCTTCATTGACGACCGCCAATTCGATCATGCGCCTTGTCGATCTGGCTATCTCGTCATAGGCAAAAAGATCGGTCGGGTCCGCCATGCCGATCAGCAGCGATCCACCGCGATCCTCCAGAACGATGGCGCGAAAACGACGTGCCTGGGTCTCGGGCAGGAGACGCACGATATTCGGGACGAGGTTGTAGAACTTGAGATTGATGTACGGAATGTTTAGCTGCTTGGCGAGCGCGCCGGAGATTTCATCCTCGGTGACAAAGCCGTTCTCGATGAATACCCGCCCCAGCTTGCGCCCGGTACGCTTCTGTTCACCAAGCGAGAATTGAAGCTGCTCTTCCGAAAGCAGCTTCTGCTGTACCAATATCTCACCCAGGCGGATTTTTTCCGGCCTTGGCATAAGCGCTCCTTACCAATGGGAAATTACGCGCCTATTTTAGCCAGAATTTATTTTCCTTAGTGAATTGTTTTTATTGGGAAATTTAGTTGCAACAGATTGCTAGCCGTCCAACGCCTGGCGGAAGTCCTCGACCAAATCAGCCGTGTCCTCGATGCCGACCGAAACGCGAATTAGCGATTCGGCAATACCCATACTCGCCCGGCGTTCAGCGCCCATTTCATAGAAGATCGTATGCGCGACCGGGATCACCAGCGTCCGCGTGTCGCCGAGGTTACTTGCGGGCACCCCGAGCCGAAGGCGATTCAGGTAATCAAAGCAATCGATGCCGTCTGCCAGTTCAAAGCTGAAGAGGCTGCCGTACGCGCTGAAAAGATCGGTGGCAATCGCATGCTGCGGATGCGATGGCAGGCCTGGATAGTGAACCGTGGCGACGCGCGGGTCGGCTCCCAACATCCGGGCCAGCGCCATCGCATTGGCGCATTCACGCTCCATCCGCAAAGCCATGGTTTCCGCACCGACGGCGATATGGTGCGCCGCCTCAGGGCCAAGAGACCCGCCGAAGTCCCTCAACGCCTTGGCACGAATCTGTGCCATGCCCCATTGAGGTTGTGTATAGCGTTTGTAGGTGTCAAAGATGTTGGGAAACTTGCTCCAATCGTACAGGCCGGTATCGGTCAGACTGCCGCCGAGCGCGATGCCGTGGCCGGCTATGGATTTGGTCAATGCGTTCACGACCAGTCCCGCACCCACCATCTTCGGGCGAAACAGATAAGGAGAGGTCATCGTGTTGTCCACCACGAACAGAATGCCCCTGTCGCGGCAAAGCTGGCCGATCCGCTTCAGATCGGCAACCTGGGTGCGTGGATTGGCGATCGTTTCGACGAATACGATCCTTGTGGACGGCAAAAGCGCTGCTTCTACATTGGCGACGTCTGTGGCATCAACGAAGGAAACGCCGACCCCCTGCCCGCTCACTGTCTGCCAGAGGCTGTTGGTATTGCCGAAAAGAAAAGCCGATGAAACGACATGATCGCCGCTGCGCAAGAGCGCTTGAACGAGTGCGCCAATGGCTGCCATGCCGGTGGAGAAACAGATAGTGGCAAGCCCCTGTTCCATTTTCGTGATCTTGTCTTCAAGGGCCGAGACGGTCGGATTTCCCTGCCGTCCGTAACGATAGCCCGGCTGCCTGCCCTGGAATACGGCAGCCAGTTCTCGTGCGTCCTTGTAGCCGTACGCCACGGATGTATGGATGGGTTTATGCAATGACCCATGTTCGATCGGCTTTTGCCGGTCACTATGCAGAATGGTGGTTGTGAAGCCGTATTTTTTGATGTCGTTCATAGCAATAAAAAACCCGTTTCGCATGCGCTAGAAACGGGTTGACGGAATTCGATCCCATTTAGCGGCATTTGTTTAGGACATGGTGCCCATGCGCCCGCAAGCAGAAAGCAAATCGGCGCAGAGTCCAATGCTATCGCAAATCCGATCGAAAACAAAATTCGAACTTTACGACCTCATCCTGGATTGGATACCGCCACCGTCTCCAATACGCCTCGGTTTTCCGGGTGATTGAAGGAAATCGCGGTGGATAAGCGAAACTTCGCCACCGGGAAGATGCCTTAGATTCTTTGCACTTATCTTTCACGAAGTGATCCTAATCAAAGCTCGGTTGTTTCCCTACCGTTTTACATTTCCTGCACGCTTTCACAGCGATAGATAGCATTCTGACGCTGATGAGACTAGTTTTGCCAATGACAAGCAACGTACTCATTTTGCGGAACACGGCGTGTTTTACGAGGCGTTAGGTCTACATATTTTCTTAGATTTGAGCACAACGAAAGAATACTGAAGCAAATTGGCAGAACCCCATTCGGCTAACACAAGGCCGAAACCATAGGAAATTCATTCCATTCGATGCTCGTCTCTGATAAGTCTTCAGGCGAGGAAAGGCTAGCAATGCGGAACGTTTTTGCCGCTGGTTCGTCACGATACGAACCAATATGGCGAAGAAAAGATGGATCACCGGTTTTCACAGGGATATCAGGCGGCGCGCCTCACCACAAGGACGGCAGACTTCATTACATCCTTTGCAGTAAAAGAAGACCTGTAGGGAGCGACTTATCAACTCTCCAATCATCCAGGCCGGGACGGTACTTCGCCATGCCTGAGTTGCTTAACGAGAATCAGAAGTTGCTCAAGGAACCTGTCGGGATGTACCTGCTCCCGACAAGCCCAAAGGGTTTGTCGCTACGCGCTCGGGTTCCGGACGGAGCAATTCAAAACGGGCTTTTTCATGCCAATACGCGGCTTGAAGCCTTATTGACGTCCAGACCTTGGAGTACCGGCCCCGGCTCACGCCTCAGCAGAAAATCGACCCCATTACCTGGTCGTCACCCGTTATGTACGAGGAGCCTTCAAAAAGCCACTTGCCTCGTCCGAGACCAGAGTGCAGCGCCCAATTGAAGGTGCGGCCCATATCGCCATTCCGGCATTGTCCAAGCCGCTCGCGATCGTGCAGAACAAGATATGAGGAGTGCAGATGGCAACGATTCTGATCGTTGATGATCATGTATTGAATCGGCAGTTTCTCACAGTGTTACTGGCCTATGGCGGCCATCATCTTCTCGAAGCCGCCAGCGGCGGGGAAGCATTGATACTGGCTGATGCCGAGCGGCCGGATCTGGTCATCGCCGATGTACTGATGCCAAACATGAACGGTCATGAATTCGTGACCCTCCTTCGGTCCGTATCAGGCATGGCACAAACCCCTGTCATCTTCTACACCGCTGCATACCGTGAACACGACGCCGCGTCCATTGCCGCCGAAACAGGTATACGCTGGATTCTTCCAAAGCCATCCGACCCGATGATCATCCTCAACACCGTTTCCGAGGCTTTGGGACTCACCTCGAACAGCGCAGAAATCATTCCCCATCTGCTCCCGATTAGTGCACGACTGAACGGTCACAGCGTCAAATCGGAAGCCGTCCCGCATTTGTCGTTGCGGTCAAACAGCCACGACATGCCGCCGGAAGCCGGCATTGAAAATCTGCAGATCATCGTGCAACGACTCTCCAATGCCCTCACCAGCTTGCAAGCTGTCAGCCTAAGGCTAACCTCACTGATCGACCTTGGTATCGAACTCGCGTCCGAGCGCAATCCGGACAATCTGCTCGCAATCAGTTGCCGCGTCGTGCAGGAGATATGCGAGGCACAGTACGCGGCGATCGGCATTGTCGATGACGATCTTGTCCGTATCGACCATTACGTCATGCGTGGCGTGGACCATTCGATACAAGCGCGATTGCGGGACACCAGGCCGGATGCTGGCGTGCTTGGCGAGTTGCTGGGCCGATCAGTGCAAAGGCTCGGTCAGGTAAATGGGCAGCCGGAATCCATCGGCTTGCCTTCCTTTCATCCGCCAGTACACAGCTTCCTGGGCGTGCCGATTGCAAATCGCCACAAAGTTTTTGGATGGCTGTATCTCGCGAACAAGCGTAGCGGCATGGAATTCAGCGAGATCGATGAGCGTGCTGCAGCGACTGTCGCCTCTCAGCTCGCAGTGGTGTACGACAACCTGGTGTTGTACAACGAAATCCAGAGGCAGCACATTCTGCTCAAGCAGGAAGTGGACGACCGAAAGCGGGCACAAGACGCACTTCGCCGCACATTGCGCGCCCGCACCGTCATGGCAGAGTGCAACCATGTGATGGTGCATGCGACCGACGAAGATTCGCTGCTGCAGGATATGTGTCGCGCCGTAGTTGACGCGGGCGGCTATCGCCTCGCCCGGATCGGCTATCTCAGCGATGACGGCAATCGTTTGATTCCGATGGCGCAGGCGGGCGTCGACGATATCGATGCCGACGGACAAACGATCACATCCGGCGAACACGAAGTGGCGGTGTCGCTGCCGTTGCGGGAAGGCGCACGGATATTCGGTGTCCTGACCATTCATGAAGCCATACCAAATGCATTCGATAGCGGGCAGACGGCGATGCTGGAAGAACTCGCGGATGACATTTCGTATGGTGTCGTCAGCCTGCGCACCAAGGCGGCACGGGAAGAAGCGGAACGTGCACTCCGGGCGACCGAAGAAAAATTGTCCGGCATCCTCAGCTCGATCGACAACGTCGTCTGGTCGGTCAATGAAAGCGGATTCATCTACCTGAATGCGATCGTTGAGGATATCTACGGAAGACCGACCGACGCGTTCTACGACAACAAGGACCTGTGGTTCGAGGCGGTTCACCCGGATGATCGCCCCGCCGTCCGCCATGCCCATGCCACCCTGGCCGAAAAAGGCAGTTTTACCGAAGAATACCGGATCATAAAACCCGATGGACAACTACGCTGGATCGAGGAGCGGGCGCGTGCAGTACGCAACGAAGCCGGCGACGTCATCCGCTTTGACGGTATCGCCATCGACATCAGTGAACGCAAGATATATGAAGCCCGCATCGAATACCTGGCCGACCATGATGCGCTGACCAGCCTTGCGAATCGCAATCTGCTTGCCGACCGCATCAGCCAGGCAATGGCGCATGCACGCCGTAACGGCTTGCTGGTCGCACTTCTCTTCCTCGACCTTGACCGCTTCAAAAGCGTCAACGACAGTTTCGGTCATTCTCTTGGCGACGCGTTGCTGATTGAAATCGCGGATCGCCTGAGGAAGGTAGTCCGGCAAGGCGACACGGTAGCGCGGCAGGGCGGCGATGAATTCATCCTGCTGCTGACCGACATCGTCAAGCCGCAGGACGTTACTGCCGTTGCGCGCAAGATTTTTCAGGCGTTCTCGGATCCCATCGTCATCCGCGGCCACGAGCTTTTTGTCACGGTCAGCATCGGCGCAACCCTCTATCCGACCGACGGCGAGGACATTCAAGCGTTGCTGCGCAACGCAGATATCGCCATGTACCGGGCGAAGGAAGAGAACGGCAATGCGTTCCAGTTCTATTCGCGGGATATGAGCATACGGGCGCTGGAACGCGCCGAACTGGAAAGCGCGCTGCGCCGTGCGCTGGAACGCAAGGAATTCGAACTGTTCTATCAGCCGAAAGTTGACGCCGCCACCTGCCGCATCATCGGTGCGGAAGCCCTGATCCGCTGGAATCATCCCGATATGGGCCTGGTATCACCTACGCGATTCATTCCGATGGCGGAAGAAATCGGCCTGATCGTTCCGATCGGCGATTGGGTACTGCATACGGCGTGCGCACAGAACAAGGCTTGGCAGGATGCCGGCTTGCCGAAGATCAGCATATCGATCAACCTGTCGGCGCGACAGTTCAATGAAGAAGGCCTCGTGGAATCGGTTGCGCATGCGCTTGAGAGTATGGATCTCCAGGCCTGCCATCTTGAGCTTGAACTGACCGAAAGCATGGTCATGAACAGCGCAGACCATTTCATTACCAAATTGAAGGACCTTGAAAACCTTGGCGTGCAACTTTCCATCGATGATTTCGGCACCGGCTACTCCAGCCTCAGCTATTTGAAGCGGTTCCCGCTACATCACCTGAAGATCGATCAGTCGTTCGTGCGCGATATCGCCACCGACGCCGACGACGCCGCCATTACAAGCACCGTGATTTCCCTCGGCCACAGCCTGAACCTCAAAGTGATCGCCGAAGGCGTGGAAACCGAGGAACAGGTCGCATTCCTGCGAGACCATCATTGCGATGAAATGCAGGGCTACTACTTCAGCAAGCCCCTTCCCGCCTCGGAGTTCGCCCACCTGTTGGGGCGTTTGCACTAGCGATCGGGCGAACATCATAGCGAGCGGATCGCTGTTCGATCGAAAGACGCACAGGTACGGGTTGCAGGCAAGGCACCGCGGAAGAAAACTGGCCCGCAGAGTCGTTTTCAACAGTCGGCAAAAGAAAAACCCGCCTGCGACGGAGCCGAAGGCGGGTTTTTCGAATACGGCGTGATCGTTTAGTCGACCTGCGCCAGGTTCAGGTTGAGCTGCGAACGTACCGCGTCGTCGGTTTCCGGCTTCGGGTTATTGCGCGCGAACTCGATTCGATCGAGGTAGTCGCGCGATACGTCGCCGGTTACGTAGATGCCGTCGAAGCAGGATGCCTCGAAGCTGTCCAGCAAGGGATTGGCATCCGAGATGGAACGCTTCAAGGCATCGATATCCTGATACACCAGGGCGTCCGCAGTGATCTCGCGGCATACCTCGTCGTCAGTGCGTCCATAGGCGATCAGCTCGTTGCGTGTAGGCATGTCGATGCCGTAGACGTTGGGGAATTTCACCGGCGGCGCGGCCGATGCAAATATCACCCGCTTGGCACCGGCTTCACGTGCCATCTGCACGATCTCCCGGCTGGTCGTGCCGCGCACGATCGAGTCGTCCACCAGCAGCACGCTCTTGCCCTTGAACTCCGAGCTGATGGCGTTCAGCTTCTGGCGCACGGATTTGCGCCGGTGCGCCTGCCCCGGCATGATGAAGGTACGACCGATATAGCGGTTCTTGATAAAACCTTCGCGGTAATTCAGGTTCAGTTTCAACGCCAGTTCCATCGCCGCCGGGCGGGATGAATCCGGGATCGGCATTACGACATCGATGTCGCCGGCGGAAAATTGCCGCTTTATTTTTTCGGCGAGGTATTCCCCCATCTTGAGGCGTGTCGCATAGACCGACGCACCGTCGATGACCGAATCCGGCCGTGCGAGATAGACAAATTCGAATGCACACGGATTGAGCACCGGATCGTCTGCGCACTGCTGGTTGTAGAGATTTCCTTCAAGGTCGATGAAGATGGCCTCGCCCGGCACCACATCGCGCAGGAAACGGAAACCCAGGCCTTCCAGCGCGACCGATTCGCTTGCGACCATGTATTCCGGGCCGTGCTCGGTATCGTTGAAGCCAATGCACAACGGGCGGATGCCGAACGGATCACGGAAAGCGAGCAGGCCGTAACCGGCGATCTGCGCCACGACCGCGTACGAACCGCGCACACGCTTGTGCAATACGGTGACGGCCTTGAACAGTGCCGATGGATCAAGCGAATATCCGGTCGTCGCCTGCTGGATCTCATGCGCCAGCACGTTGAGCAAAACTTCCGAATCGGATGCGGTGTTGATATGGCGCCTGTCATTCTTGAACAGCTCGATCTTGAGCTGCTCCCAATTCGTCAGGTTACCGTTGTGCGCCAGGATGATGCCGAACGGCGCGTTGACATAAAACGGCTGGGCCTCCTCCGCGCTGGAGGATCCTGCGGTTGGATAACGCACTTGCCCGATACCGGCGTTGCCTGGCAGCGAGCGCATGTTCCGGGTACGGAAAACATCGCGTACCAGCCCGTTGGCCTTGTACATCGAAAACGCATCGCCGTGATTGGTTGCGATACCCGCCGCATCCTGACCCCGATGCTGCAGCAACAGCAGCGCATCGTAGATCAACTGATTGACGGGACTGTGGGAAACAACGCCAACAATGCCACACATGGTGGACTCCTCAACTAAAAATGCAATTTGTACGGGAGACAAAACGCTTCATGAACGTCTGCCTCTTGCTGATCCGGTGCGAACGAAGCGCGCAGGCATGCTCTCGTCCGGCTTGTGAATTTCCGCAGCGTCTTCCAGGTACGCCCCTGTGCCGCAGTCTTGTCTATTGAAGGCAGGTTCATGCGAAACGGCACCCTGTCCTGCCACCCTTAAAAATGCACATGTCTCGCATAATCCCCCGGCAGGAACGGCTTGATCGTCCGGGCCGCGGTCTCTGCCAGCGGACTGAACAAGGCGTCTTTCCAGAACGGTTGTTGCGGTATCGCCGTCATGCCGCAGATAAGCACAGCGGCTAACACGATGATCATCCCACGCCCCAACCCGAACAAGCCTCCGAGGCCGCGGTCCGCGAGCGACAAACCGCTTGCCTTGATAACCGCATCGACCGCGAGCATGAGCAGCATCATCAGGATGCGCACACCGATGAACAATGCAATGAATGCAATGATCAGTCGCGATGTTCCTCCAGGAACCATGTCCGGCAGGAGCGCCGCAAGGTCCTCGCCATAGGCGTTGGCAATAACGAACGACACGACCCAACTCAGCAAGGACAGGATCTCCTTCACCAGTCCGCGCATGGTGCTGATGATCACTGAACAAGCCAGCACGAACACCACCAGGTAATCAAAAATCGTCACGGAACCGGATCAGGCTGGTACCAATGTGCCGCTCAGGCCGAGCTTGCCGATTTTCGCCCGGACCTTGTCCGCTTCTTCCTTGTTGCCGAACGGGCCGACACGAATACGGATACGCTCGCCCGACTGGGTCGCCACCGTCTGGGTGTACGACTTGATGCCGGCGCCCTTCAATTTCGATTGCAGCTCATCGACTTTGTCTTTCGATGCCAGCGCGGCAACCTGGATGACGAACTTGCCATCCTTTTTGGTGGTGTTGTTTGCCTTGGTAGGATCAGTTCCGCCGTCCAAAAGTGCCCTTGCACGTGCGGAATCATCGACTTTCGGGGTAATTTTCTGTTCGGCCTTGGCATCCGGCTTGGCCGCCAGCTGGGTCGCAGGCGGCTTTTCGGAGACTGACGGCTTTCCGACCGATGCCGGCTTTTCAGCGACCGGCGCCTCGGCCTTCACCGGCGCGGCCGGCGGGTCGATGACTTCCTCTTTGGGATCGAGCGATGCAGATGTGGAGACCCCCGCGGGTGTTGCGGGCCGGGTCGCCTGGGCAAGCGCGGATTTGTCCTTCGATGGTATGTGAATGGCAATATCGTCTGCCAGCGGCTTCGGCTCGGCGTCCAGCAGCATCGGCACACCTATCACGGCGGCCATCACCAGGGCGACGGCTCCGATCAGACGGCGCCTGGCACGCTTCTTCTCCGGCAAAACCGGATCGACCGCCTGGTTGCCTTCCTTGTTCTGCCGGCGCTTGCGGGTGCGCGGCGCCTGCGTCTCGTCTTCGGCACGCGAATAAAAATTGCTGTCGCCAGCGGCGGATTCTTGCTTGTTTTTGCGGAGGAACGAGAACAAGCTCATGCGGTTAAAGTCTTCAACGAGGTCTTCAATGAGATTGCGATTTTCGGAACTCCATGACGCCAGCGACCGTGAGGAAAGATCCGAAGACCGCAATTCTATCATTCTCACCCGCTCGGCTCAGAGCGTTCTCATAGGCTGCGGCGGGCGATGCAAATACTTCAATCGAGCTCTCTGCACCAGCCTGATCTTGGGGCGTAACGCCCGCATTCAATAGTTTTTCCTGCAACAGCGCGGCGCTTGCCGCACGCGGCAGCGGCAGATCGGTGACGCACCAATGGTCAATACGCTCTTTCAGTTGGGCGATCACGCCATCAATATCCTTGTCCTGCATCGCACCGAATACCGCGTAAGTGTAGGGATGGAAGGCCATGTTGTCGAGATTCTGCGCCAGCGTGGCGGCGGCATGTGGATTGTGTGCGACATCCAGGATAACCGTCGGTCGCCCCGCAAGGACCTGGAACCGGCCGGGAAGATCGACCATGACCAATCCGGTGCGTATTTCCTGCGCACCGACCGGCAGACGGTGCCGCAGCGACTCGAGCGCGGCGAGGGCGGCAGACGCGTTGAGCAACTGGTTGGCGCCACGCAGGGACGGGTATCCGAGCGCATTGCGCCGCTGGTTCCGTCCGCCATAATTCCACTGCTGCTTGTCGCCTGCGTAGTTGAAATCGCGTCCGATCAACCACAGGTCCGCACCGATCGACTGCGCATGCTGGACCAGCGACTGCGGCGGCACCGGATCGCTGCAGATCGCGGTACGGCCGGACCGGAATATGCCGGCCTTCTCAAAACCGATTTTTTCGCGGGTATCACCAAGATAGTCGGTATGGTCGAGGTCGACGCTGGTAACGATCGCCACATCGGCATCGATCACGTTGACGGCGTCCAGGCGGCCGCCAAGACCGACCTCGAGAATTACCGCATCGAGCCCGGATTCGGCGAACAGCCCGAATATGGCCAGCGTCGTGAACTCAAAATAGGTGAGCGACACGCCCTCCCTGCTCCGCTCGACGGCTTCGAACTGCTTGATGAGTGCAGCATCGGATGCAGGTTCGCCGTTGATTCGCGCCCGCTCGTTGAAATCCAGGAGATGCGGCGACGTGTAGAGTCCGACCCGGTATCCGGCCTGCAGCAGGATGGACTCCAGCATGGCGCAGGTCGAGCCCTTGCCGTTCGTGCCGCCGACGGTAATCACCGGGCAATCGAAGGCGATGCCCAGTCGCCGCTGGACCTGCGCAACGCGTTCCAGGCCCATGTCGATCGCTTTCGGGTGCATGGTTTCCAGCTTTGCGAGCCAGTCTGCGAGTGTGGCGGGAGGTTGTTGCTTGGCGTCTTGCATGGTAGGAGGCTCGAAATTAAAAAGCCCGGACCTGCGATGGGCCGGGCTCTGGTGGAGTGTTTCAGCTCAGGCGAGCACTTCCGCCGGCTGATTCTGCAATAGCGCCAATAGTCGGGCAATTTCCTCGCGCATCTTGCGACGGTCCACGATCATGTCGACTGCGCCTTTTTGCACCAGGAACTCAGCGCGCTGGAATCCTTCCGGCAATTTCTCGCGCACGGTATTCTCGATCACCCGCGGCCCGGCAAAACCGATCAACGCCTTCGGTTCAGCGATGACGACATCGCCCATGAAGGCGAAGGATGCGGATACGCCACCCATGGTCGGATCGGTCAGCACCGAGATGAAAGGCAGCTTCTTCTCCGACAACTTCGTCAGCATCGACGTGGTTTTCGCCATCTGCATCAAAGAGAGCAATCCTTCCTGCATGCGCGCGCCGCCGGTGGCGGTAATGCAGATGAACGGGACCTTTTGCTCCAGTGCAATCTGCGCACCTCGGGCAAAGCGCTCACCGACAACAGAGCCCATCGAACCGCCCATGAATTCGAATTCAAAACAGGCGACGACGACAGGCAGCGTCATGATTGCACCACCCATGACGATGAGCGCATCGGTTTCACCCGTCGCTTCCATTGCGTCCTTCAGGCGATCCGGATATTTCTTGCTGTCCTTGAACTTGAGGGAATCTACCGGCAACGCTTCCTGCCCGATTTCATAGCGGCCACCTGCATCCAGCAACGCATCCAGCCTTTCACGTGCGCGGATACGCATGTGGTGGTTGCATTTCGGGCAGACATGGATATTCGATTCCAGGTCGGTTCTATACAGAACCGCCTCGCAGGACGGGCATTTGACCCACAGACCTTCCGGTACCGATTTGCGCGTCGCCGTATCGGAGCGCTGAATGCGCGGAGGAAGCAGTTTTTCAAGCCAACTCATTGTGACCTCTTTTCATTTTTGCTTGCCGAATTGTACCGTTCGCCCCGATTCGCGCCAACTGCAACCGCATCTGGCGAACATGCGCTTTTCAGCTTGTCGATTTAAGCCGCTTTGGCGGGTTGTGCATCCAACGCGCCCCGGATTTCCGTGATGAATTTCTGAACCGCCTGGACTGCCTGGTCGCGCGGCGTATTCTCCAGCTCCTGGATAATCCGGCTGCCAATGACAACAGCATCGGATACGGACGCTATCGCGGTGGCTGTCGCCGCGTCCCGGATGCCGAACCCCACACCGACGGGCAGGCTGACATGCTTCTTGATTCTTGGAATCATGTCGGCCACTGCCTGGAGGTCGAGATGACCGGAGCCGGTCACGCCTTTCAGGGACACGTAGTACACATATCCCGTTGCAATTTTGCCTACCTGACGAATGCGCTCGTCGGTGGATGTCGGTGCCAGCAGGAAAATCGTATCGAGGTCATGCTGCCGCATCATCGCGGCAAAATCTTCGCATTCTTCAGGCGGATAATCCACCACCAGCACCCCGTCCACGCCGCCCTCCTTGGCCGCTGTGATGAATGGTGCGGTTCCCATGCGTTCGATCGGGTTCGCGTATCCCATCAACACCACGGGAGTGGACTGATCGCGGGACCGGAACTCGCGCACCATGTGCAAGACCTGTTTCAGGCCGACCCCATTTGCCAGTGCGCGCTCCGAAGCGCGCTGGATGACCGGACCGTCGGCCATGGGATCGGAGAAAGGTACGCCGAGTTCGATGATGTCGGCACCACCAGCGACCAATGCGTGCATCAGCGGGACGGTCAACTCAGGCGCCGGATCGCCGGCGGTGATGAAGGGAATCAGGCCCTTGCGGTTTTGGGATGCTAGGACGGATAAGGTGTGCTGGATTCTGGACATAATGACGATTTTTCGTTTCCGGTTCCCGCTGCCGCAAGCCGGCGTTTCGAATGCCGTCTTGCAAGCGCCAGGAAATGGATAGTTGAATTTATATGCGATGAACGAATGAACTAGAACCGCTTCTTCATCCGTTCAGCGACCGTATGCATGTCCTTGTCTCCCCGCCCCGACAGGTTCGCCAGAATGATCTTGTCTTTGGGCAGCGAGGCAGCGAATTTTGCAGCGTAGGCCAATGCATGGCTCGATTCCAGGGCAGGAATGATGCCTTCAATACGGCAGCATTGATGAAACGCCTCCAGCGCTTCCTCGTCGGTTACCGCCACATACTGCGCACGGCTGGAATCCTTCAGCCATGAATGCTCCGGGCCCACGCCGGGATAATCGAGTCCGGCCGATACCGAATGCGTCTCGATGACCTGTCCGTTTTCGTCCTGCAGCAGATAGGTGCGGTTTCCATGCAGTACGCCCGGCGAACCGGCAATCAGCGACGCAGAGTGTTTGCCTGACTCAAGGCCCTCTCCCGCGGCCTCCACGCCAATCAGCTGAACGTCACGGTAATCGATATAGGGGTAGAAGATGCCCATCGCGTTCGAACCGCCGCCGATACACGCAACCACGTAGTCAGGCTGGCGTCCGGTCATTTCCGGCATCTGTACCAGGCATTCCTTTCCGATCACCGACTGGAAATCGCGCACCATCATCGGATACGGATGCGGGCCGGCAACGGTGCCGATGATATAAAACGTGTTTTCGACATTCGTGACCCAGTCGCGCATCGCTTCATTCAGTGCATCTTTCAGCGTCTTTGACCCCGACTCCACCGGCACGACCTTAGCGCCAAGCAGTTCCATCCGGTACACATTCTGCACCTGCCGCTTGACGTCCTCACTCCCCATGTACACGACGCATTCGAGGCCGAAGCGTGCGCAGATGGTGGCGGTTGCGACACCGTGCTGGCCGGCGCCGGTCTCGGCGATAACGCGTGGTTTTCCCATGCGCCTGGCAAGCAATGCCTGGCCGATCACATTATTGATCTTGTGTGCGCCGGTATGGTTGAGGTCTTCACGCTTGAAATAGATCTGTGCACCGCCAACCATTTCGGACCAGCGTTTTGCATGGTAGATCGGACTGGGTCGTCCGACGAAGTGCTTGAGTTCATTGTCGAATTCGGCGAGGAATTCGGGATCGTTCTGAAAATGGGCGTAACGTTCCTTCAGTTCCGTTAGCGCATGGGTCAACGTTTCGGAAACGAAGGTGCCGCCGTAGGGACCGAAATGCCCTCGTGAGTCGGGAAGGTTGTAGGCTGCGGCCTGATAAGCCGCAACTGTTGCCGTGGGTTGACGCTCGGAATAGTTTCCGAGTGCATTCAGTTCTTTCATGGTGATCTCTTTCTTGTCATTCAGCCGATAGCACGTCTGCCTTGCGAACTGCGTCGATGAACGCGCGAATCCTGGCAGCATCCTTGATGCCCTTGGCCACTTCGACGCCACTACTGACATCGACGGCATACGGGCGCACGCGATCTATCGCTTCAATCGCGTTTTGCGCGCTCAAGCCACCACTTAAAACGACCCGAGGCGCGAGCTCTTTTGGAATGAGAGACCAATCGAAAACCTTTCCACCGCCGCCATAGCCATCGACATGGGCATCAAGCAACAGTCCGTTGAACAGCATGCTGGCGGCACGATAATCCTGCTCGCATTTTAGCAAATCGGTGCCGGTCGCATCCGCACCCACCCGTACCGCACGCACGAACGGCCGGTTGACGGCTTCCGCGATCCCGGCACATTGTTCGACCGACTCGTCACCATGAAACTGTAGCAGTGAAATCGGTGCCGCTTCAAGCACCTTGCTCACCTCGTCGACGGACGCGTTTACGAAGAGCCCGACAATCGTGATGTATGGCGGAATACCGGTCATTATCCTGCCGGCTTCGTCGGGCGTGATGTAGCGCGGGCTTTTCGGATAGAACACAAGACCGATTGCATCCGCCCCGGCATCGACTGCGGCGGCGACATGCTCCGCCGTCGTCAACCCGCAGATTTTGATACGAGTACGCTTCATGGTGACTTCGTGATGGATCAGGATCGCTATTATCTCCCGGAGGCTTCCCGCATGCCAGTTCAAGGCAACGGAAACAACGGCTCATGCGGAAGTTTCCATTTCGGGTCGTAATCAATCCTGGCAAGGTAGAGACCATCCGGCATGAAAGTCGGCGCCGCGCGGCTGCGGTCCTTTCCTTCGAGCACGCTTTTCAGCCACTCCGGCTGCTTATTGCCGCTTCCCACGACAATGAGTGATCCGACGATGTTGCGTACCATATGATGCAAAAACGCGTTGGCGCGCAAGGTAAAAACAAGCAGGTCGCCACGGCGTTCGATCCGGATCTCGTGCATTGTCTTGACGGGCGACTTCGCCTGGCACTCCGCCGCGCGGAAAGCGGTGAAATCGTGCACGCCAATCAGGTATGTGGCAGCGGACTGCATCGTTTCGACCGTCAGCGGGCGAAAGACCCACCCTGCCTTTCCGGAGAGTAGCGGGGACCTTACCGGATGGTTGTAAAGGAGGTAACGGTACGTGCGTGCCGTGGCGCTGAAGCGCGCATGAAACTGCTCATTCCCGTCGCGCGCTACCTCGCAGGCCCAGCGCACCGCAATCGATGCAGGCAGAAAAGCATTCACACCTCGCACCCACGAGAACATGTCCCGATCCAGGTCGGTATCAAAATGCACCACCTGTTCAAGTGCATGCACGCCCGCATCGGTGCGACCCGCACAGGTCGTCGCAATATCGGCCAGCGAAAACTTCTTCAGCGCGGTTTCCAGCGTGTCCTGCACTGTTTTGCCGTCCGGCTGGGTTTGCCATCCGCGCCACGACGTGCCGTCATATTGAATTCCGAGCGCAATGCGTTTCAATTCGGGCTCGCAATAAAAAGCATTTAAAAAAACAAAACGGGCGCAATCGAATTGCGCCCGTGTTTGAAGGAATTGACCGTCAGGCCAGTTCGAGGAGCAGCGAC
>NZ_DAIUCO010000061.1:0-22162 GCF_036846085.1 Noviherbaspirillum sp.
ACCGCGCTTTCCGGCGAAATGCAGGACAAACAGCATATGGCAGCTCGATGCCGACGCGACCAATGCCTCTTCCGGGTCGACCGCCGCCGCATCCGACATTGGCAGCGGCACGACGGACGGCGACGACGATGCCGGCACATGGGCGCCGCCGTCAAAGATCCATTCATGGGCACGGCTGTAGCGATTGTCTGTGAATGCCTGCTCACCGCGCCGCCATGTGATGGTCGCTTCGTATCGATGCATAGTTCCTCCGTTAAGAATTATTCCGACCGCTTGATGATCCAGCCGTTGGCAACCGGCTCGAAACCTGTTTTCGGGTAGTAGTCCATCGCTTCCGGCGCAGACAGCAACAGCAGCATCGACTGCGGACCGATCGCCTCGCGCACGCAGTGGATCAGGCGCCGCCCGATGCCACGGTGCTGGTCCTCCTTCCGCACTGCCAGGTCGGAGAGGTAGCAGGCATAGCTGAAATCGGTCAATGCGCGGGCGACACCGATCAGCCTGCCGTCCTGCCATGCGCTGATGGTGAGATTGGCGTGTTTCAGCATGCGTGCCATTCTCTCCAGATCATCGACCGGACGGCGGAGACCGGCACTGCGGTACAGGTCCGCCAGCTGCTGTGCGCTGATCGCCGCGTCTGTTTGATAGGTGATGGTGCTCATGAATCCTCCGCAGGTGACACAGACAACAGAATAATCCCGGCTTTGGCTTTATTGAAGTACCAATAAATGCTATTTTCGAAATACCAATTCTTATCAGCCCCATCCGGCAGGACGACCATGTACCTTACGCAATCCCTGCATGCCATCCGGCTCGATCCGGATCAGCCTGCCCCGCTTTTCCGGCAACTCTATGAAGCTCTCAAAGCCGCCGTGCTGGACGGACGCATCAGCCCCGGCATGCAATTGCCACCAACGCGCGAATTCGCGGCGTCGCTGGGCGTGTCACGCCAGACGGTGCTGAATGCATTCGAGCAATTGACGGCGGAAGGCTTCCTTTCCGGCACGGTCGGCAAAGGCACATTCGTGAGCAACAACCTGCCGATCGCCGGCAGGACGGCCACCGAACCGGCCAGCGTTGGCAACTTGCATTTGCTGTCCGAACGCGGCCTGCGCTATACAGGCGAGCAGGCACGGATGAACACACACCGCGGTGCGCCAGTCGCCTTTCGCATCGGCATGTCGGCCGTCGATGCGTTTCCATTTGATGTGTGGGCGCGGCTGGAGGCAAGGCAATGGCGACGGCCTTCCTTCCAGCTCGGCTACAACGACGCCGCCGGCTATCCGCCATTGCGCGAACTGCTGGCGGCATATCTGCGCGCATCGCGCGACGTCAATTGCACTGCGGAACAAGTCATCGTCACTTCCGGCTCGCAGCAGGCGCTATACCTCATCGCCAATCTTCTGTTGGCACCCGGCGATACCGCGTGGGTCGAGGATCCCGGCTATCCCGGCACCCGTGCGGCGCTACATGCCGCCGATGCACGGATCTGCCCTGTGCCGGTCGATGATCAAGGACTGCTGGTCGGATACGGTGCCGCATCACATCCGCAGGCGAAGCTGGCCTATGTAACGCCGTCGCACCAGTACCCGCTGGGCGTCACGATGAGCTTGCAGCGGCGGTTGCAATTGCTCGACTGGGCGGCGGATTCCCGTGCATGGATCGTGGAAGACGAGTACGACAGCGAATACCGCTACAGCGGACGTCCGCTGGCATCCCTGCAAAGCCTGGACAAGACGGGCCGCGTGATCTACGTCGGCACCCTGTCGAAGGTCATGTTTGCCGGATTGCGCCTCGGCTATCTCGTCGTGCCGCCGGATCTTGCGGATGCATTCGCACGCGCGAAATCGGTGATTGACCGCCATACGGCCATCGCGCCCCAGGCCGTGCTGGCGGACTTCATCGCCGAAGGACATTTTGCGCGGCACATTCGCCGTACGCGGGTGCTTTGCAACGAACGACGCGTCGCCTTGCTGAACGCGCTGGACCTGCATTTGCAGGACGAATTGCATCTCGGCCCCGCCGACGCCGGCCTGCATTTGACCGCCGCATTCCGTTTGCCGCGCAACGACAAGGCGCTCGCCCGGGCAGCACAGGAAGAAGGAATCGAATTGCGCGCCCTGTCTACCTTCTATGCCAGCCCGGAACGGTCTGCGTCCGGGCTTCTGCTCGGGTTTGCAGCAGTGGATAGCGCTGCGTTGAACAACGCCGTCGTCCAGCTACGCGATCTTCTCGCGCGGATGGACCGGCAGGTACTCCCTGCTAAAACCGGAAATGCTCAGGCTGCCGTCAGCAGATAGGCGCCCGCCGCCGTCATGCCGGCGCCGATGAACCGCACCACGCGGTAGTGCATGCCCTTGCCGGCAGCGGTTGCGATGAGCAGGCCGGCGACATGCAGCAGCGCGGTGGCAAGCAGGAAACCCGCACCATAGGCAAACGGCGATACGCCGCCGGGAAGTTCGTTGCCATGGGCCAGTCCGTGCATCGCCGCAAATCCCGATACCAGCGCCGCGCCTGCCCAGGCCGGCAAGGTCACCGCACCGGCGACCAGCAGCCCGAGCATCGCCACGGAACCTGCGATGCCGAATTCAAGGCCCGCCATCGTCCAGCCGGCAACGCCCGCCGCCGCACCGGCCGCCATCGCTACCGGAAAGGCGAGCGGCAGCAACCATGTCGCGGGACGACGGTTTTGCGCGGCCCACAAGCCGACCGCAAGCATGGCGAGCAGATGATCAAGACCGGAAAAAGGATGCGCAAGACCGGCTGCGAAGCCGCTTGCATGATGGCCGGTATGTGCGATTGCCGGACCGGCTGCCGTAAAAGCGATGAGTGCAAGGACGCGGATGGTATTTTTATTGGACAGGTTGAACATGGTTTCCTCGGAAAGTGATTCAAAAAGATGCCGCTGACGAATCACCCTCACCATTCCGGGGCACACTTGCACCAGGCGAATGCAGGACGCACCAAGCTGTGCAGTGTGCAGGGATGGGAGAAAACCCGTCGCGGCGCCGCTTCGGATCAACGCGGCACTTGCCGGTGAGCATATGCAAAACCCGAGCCTGATGAACCAGCTTTCCCAAGAAGTCGACAAGGGCGTGAGCGCGTTGCGGGCCAGTCATGGAGCCGATGCGCCGTCCTTACGTCAGGCGGAAAAGGCCGTGGCGCGGCCGTACACCGGATCGCCGGCCTGTTGTAATGCGTTCAGCTGGACGAGCTTCCTGGCTCTTACCAGAACAGGTTGCTATTGAAGGTGAAATAGCCGAGAAGGAATAGCGCCAGCGCGATGGCGAACTGCTTCCAGAAAGTCTTGTTCATGGTGTCTCCTATAAGACCTTGTCGCGCTTGAATTGCGCGATCTGTTCCGCATCATAGCCCAGCGCCTGCAGGACCTCGTCATTGTGCTCGCCCAGCGCCGGTCCCAGCCAGCGGGTCTGGCCCGGCGTAGCCGACAACTTGGGCGTAATGGCCGGCAGTTTGATCGGCGTGCCGTCCGCGAAGGCATGCTGCTCGAACATCTGCCGCGCCAGGAATTGCGGATCACTCATCATGTCGCGCACCGAATAGATCTTGCCGACAGGGACATCGGCCGCCCGCAGTGTTGCCAGTGCGCTGTCGATGGTCTGCGTGCTGCACCAGCCTTGTATCGCGCCGTCGATGTCGTCGGTGCGCGGCACCCGTCCGTCATTGCGCGCCAGTTGCGGATCGTTCGCCATGTCGTCCCGCCCGATGGCCAGCATCAGCCGCTTGAAGATCGCATCGCCGTTGCCGGCAATGACGATATTTTCGCCATCGCTGGTGGTGTAGGTGTTCGACGGCACGATGCCTGGCAGCGCGCCGCCGGTGCGGGCGCGGACTACGCCGGCAAAATCATATTCGGGCACCAGCGATTCCATCATGTTGAAGACCGCCTCGTAGAGCGCCACATCGACCATCTGGCCCTGCCCGGCAATGCATTCCGCGCCGGCCTTGCCGTTCCAGCGGCCGCCGGTCGCATCGCGATGGCGCAAGGCCATCATCGCGCCGATCACGCCATGCAGCGCCGCCACCGAGTCACCGATCGAGATGCCGATGCGCACCGGCGGGCGGTCCGGGTGGCCGGATACATAGCGCATTCCGCCCATCGATTCGCCAATCGCACCAAATCCCGGCAGATCCTTCATCGGCCCGGTCTGGCCGTAGCCGGACAGGCGTACCATGATCACGGCAGGATTGATTTTCTTCAGGTCCTCGAAACCGATACCCCATTTTTCCAGCACGCCCGGACGATAGTTCTCGATGATCACATCCGCGTCCAGCGCAAGCTTTCGGGCAATCTCCTGGCCGCGTGGATCCTTCATGTTGAGCGTGACGCT
Organism: Noviherbaspirillum sp.; assembly: GCF_036846085.1. NCBI lineage: Bacteria > Pseudomonadati > Pseudomonadota > Betaproteobacteria > Burkholderiales > Oxalobacteraceae > Noviherbaspirillum > Noviherbaspirillum sp. The sequence continues at coordinate 4,353 of NZ_DAIUCO010000061.1, forward strand.
CTTCTTGTTGCGCGACTGCACCGACCACCACAGGGACGTGCCATCCTTCAGCACGCGCCACTGGCGGATCGGATCGCCGCCGTCGGGCGACTCGATCTTGATGACCTCGGCGCCGAACTCGGCCAGCATGCGGGAACAGAACGGCCCGGCGATCAATGTGCCGAGTTCAAGGACCCTGACGCCCGCGAGTGCGCCGGCGGATGGATTGTTATTGGTCATATCGCCGTAGTGAGAACGTTTTCTTATTCTTCGTTAGTTCCCGTTGCGCCTGCGCCGGCAGGGCTTCGGAACTCAGGTCGAGCGGCGGTCGAGCATCGCCCGTGCGATGGTGCCGGCATCCACATATTCGAGCTCGCCGCCCACCGGAACGCCGCGAGCGAGCCGGCTGACTTTCAGGCCGCGGGCCTTGAGCGTTTCGCTGATGTAGTGGGCGGTCGCTTCGCCTTCGTTGGTGAAATTGGTGGCCAGCACCACTTCATTGACGACACCATCGGTGGCACGGGAAATGAGCTTTTCCAGGTGGATGTCCTTCGGGCCGATGCCGTCCAGCGGCGACAGATGTCCCATCAGGATGAAGTACAGGCCCTTGAAGGTCATCGTCTGTTCGATCATGAGCTGGTCGCCGGGCGTCTCCACCACGCACAGCAGCGACGCATCGCGATCGGCATCCATGCAGGTTTCGCACACCTCATGCTCGGTGAAGGTGTTGCACATGCCGCAGTGACGAATTTTTTCCACCGCCTGCGACAGTGCCCTGCCCAGCATGGCCGCTCCGTCGCGATCATGCTGCATCAGGTGGTACGCCATGCGCTGGGCGGATTTCGGCCCGACGCCCGGAAGCCGGCGCAATGCCTCGGACAGAAAATCAAGACTGGATGGAGATTTCACGAATACCCGGGTCGGCAATTAGAAAGGCAGCTTGAATCCCGGCGGCAGCGGCAGGCCCGCGGTCATGCCGGCCATTTTTTCCTGTGACGTCGCTTCCGCCTTGCGCACCGCATCGTTGAACGCCGCAGCAACCAGGTCTTCCAGCATGTCCTTGTCGTCGGCCAGCAGCGACGGATCGATCGAGACCCGTTTGACGTCGTTCTTGCATGTCATCGTTACCTTGACCAGACCGGCGCCCGACTCTCCCTCGACTTCGATCTGGGCCAACTGGTCCTGCATTTTCTTCATGTTGTCCTGCATGGCTTGCGCCTGCTTCATCAAGCCTGCGAGCTGGTTTTTCATCATGGTTTTTCTCCTGAAAAGTGTCGGATCGGTCAGAGCGGCTTACTACGTCACCCCGACCTTGATTTGTCAAATCGGCTTTATGGAACCGGGCACGATGGTTGCCCCGAACTCGCGCATCAGTGTCTGTACGAAAGGGTCGCGCTGGACTGTCTCTTCGGCTTCCCGCTGGCGCGCCGCACGGTCGGCCATCGCATGGGCATTCGCGGTCTGTTCGACAGCGCCGATCTCCGTCACGACCTTCACCGTCTTCCCGAAATGCTGCGACAAGGCGGCAGAAAGCTTGTCCACGCTGCCGGCGGAACACAGGGTTTCGAGCGGAATGCGCAGGGTAAATTCATACACCTCGCCACTACCCTCGCAACGGATCAGTTCACTCTGCTGCGCCAGTTGCTGGGCCACACCCCGCACCGCCAGCGTTGCCGCAAGTGCGGGCCAATTGCCATCCCAGCCCAATTCCGGAACTGCTTGCAGCTTGAGCGGCGGCAAAGTCACCAGGGGCGTCAGTTCAGGTTCGGCAGGCGGTTCGGGTTCAGTTTTTTTTTGAGTGACGTCGCCGGCCGTTTCGGCGTCACCGGGCAGCTCGATCGGCGTTTCATCCCAGGGAGCGGGCGATGCCGCTTTTGCCTGCGGTGCCGGCGGGCTAACCGGTGCCGGTGGATTGACTGGCGCCACGACGACGCCCGGAGGCAGCTTGCCGCCGTTGCGGGCCGCTTCAAGCGCAGCCCGGGCCGGACTGATGCCGGTTGGAGCACGCGCTGGTGCCGTGTTCGCTGGTGCGGCAACAGTCGATGCGGTCTCGACAGGCGGCGCGCTGGCCAGTCGCTGCGCTACGGCGGGGACTGGTCGCGTTGCGGGCGCCGCGGCAGCCATCGCAACCGGCACCGGCGACGATGCCGGCTTCGGCTCCGCTCCGCCGATGCCGGGCCGGAACGCCAGCATGCGCAGCAGCGTCATGGAAAAGCCCGCGTAGTCATCGGGCGCGAGACTCAGCTCATTGCGACCGTGTACGGCGATTTGGTAGAAAAGCTGGATTTCCTCGGCATCGAAGGCCTGAGCCAATCGGAGGACATCGGCGCGTTCCGGCAAATCTTCGGGAATGGCCGCCGGCACGGTTTGCGCCAATGCGATCCGATGAAGCAGGCTGCCGAGATCCTGCAAGGCGGCGTTATAGGACAGGCTTCGCGTCGCCATGTCATCCGCTACGGCGAGCAGACCGGCGCCGTCCTTGGCGGCCAATGCATCGAGCACGCGGATCAGGTACGACTGGTCGAGCGCGCCGAGCATGCCCTGCACGGCTTCCAGCGTCACCTTGCCGGCGGCGTAGGCGATGGCCTGGTCGGTCAGCGACAAGGCATCGCGCATGGAGCCGTGCGCCGCCTGGGCGAGAAGGCGCAGCGCCGTGCCATCGAAGGCAATGCCTTCCTGTCCGAGAATATTGTCGAGGTGGCTGACGATATGACCGGGCGGCATCTGCTTCAGATTGAACTGCAGGCAGCGCGACAGCACGGTCACGGGAATTTTTTGCGGATCGGTGGTGGCGAGGATGAATTTCACATGCTCCGGCGGTTCTTCGAGCGTCTTCAGCATCGAATTGAACGCATGATTGGTGAGCATGTGGACTTCGTCGATCATGTAGACCTTGAAGCGCGCGTTCGATGGCGCATAGACCGCCTGTTCGAGCAATTGCGCCATTTCATCCACGCCCCGGTTGGATGCGGCGTCCATCTCGATGTAATCGACGAATCGCCCGGCATCGATCGCGGTGCAGGCATCGCACTTGCCACAGGGCTGCGCGGTGATACCGCCGTTTCCGTCCTCGCCCTGGCAATTGAAGGACTTGGCAAGGATGCGCGAGAGTGTCGTCTTGCCGACGCCCCGTGTGCCGGTGAAGAGATAGGCATGATGCAGCCGCTTCTGCTCCAGCGCATGCGTCAACGCCCGAACCACATGCTCCTGTCCGACGAGCGTATCGAAGCTCTTGGGACGATATTTGCGGGCAAGGACTTGATAGGACATAGAGGCGCTGGCGATTCGCTGAAGATGAAGTGAGCCTAATTTTACCCGACCTGGGCTATGCCGCCGTTCGGGAAAACACCGCAGGCATCAAAGTGCCACACCTGTCGGCAAATGCGGGTACAACGATGGAAATCAACCGGATCGCCTGACGGCGGATAGACAAAAAGGAAAGAGGCGAGCCTTGTCTACGGCACTTGCGGGAAATAGCTGTGGCTGCTTCGTTCCCGACCTGACCAGGTTGGCCATGCCGCAATGCGTAGGGGCCCGCCGCTGCAAATTCTACCAGCAAAGCGGATGAAGCGCCCCTACTTTCGTCCTGCCGCCAGGAACCGGCTTGCCTCGCGGAACGAAGCGACCGGTCAGGCCCGGCGATCAGATTTTGCGGATCAGGCCACAGGCGATGCGCCCGCCGGCGTTGCCGGTTGGCTGTGTCGTGTAATCGTCCGGGTTGGTATGGACGATGACCGCACGGTCCACGATGCCGTACTTCCCGTTGTCGACACGAATCGTATCCAGTTCGAACGTCGCTACTGCTACGCCCTTGGCATCGGCAACCAGATTTTCCATGTCGCCGGCATGCCGGGGCGTTTTCTTGGCATGGCTATGCGGATGGCCATCTGGATTGAAGTGACCGCCGGTGCTCATGCCGTCGGGAGCGGAACAATCGCCTTTTTCATGGACATGGAAGCCATGCTGGGCATTGGGCTTGAGACCGCTGACCTTGACCGAAACCAGCACCTTGTCGCCACGCTCGGCGAAATCGGCCTGTCCGGTGACACTGGAGCCGCTCCTCGGCTCAAGCATGGCACGGGCCTGTTTGCCGCCGGATTGCGTCGGGGACGACTGGCATGCCGCGAGCAGGGCGGCGCTGATGACTACGGGGAGTAATTTCATTGCATCAATCCTTTAATTGTAATAATTGGGCTGTTAGATTAACCATAGGAAACTTCTCTGTCTAGATTTCAAATCTCAACCGTTACAGGAACCGCCAAACCTCGCTCATTTCAACCCCAGTTCACTCCAGATCCCATCCACCCGCTTTTTTACTTCATCAGTCATGGTAATCGTGCGCCCCCATTCTCGGGTGGTTTCGCCGGGCCACTTGTCGGTTGCATCAATACCCATCTTGCTGCCGAGTCCACTGACCGGGGACGCAAAATCAAGATAGTCGATCGGCGTGTTATCCACCAGCGTCGTGTCGCGGCTCGGATCGACGCGGGTCGTGATGGCCCAGATGACCTCTTTCCAATCGCGGATATTCACATCCTGGTCCACAACGACGATGAACTTGGTGTACATGAACTGCCGCAGAAAGCTCCAGACCCCGAACATCACCCGCTTGGCATGTCCGGCATAGGCCTTCTTCATCTGCACCACCGCCATCCGGTAACTGCATCCTTCCGGAGGGAGGTAGAAGTCGGTGATTTCCGGGAACTGCTTCTGCAGCAGCGGGATGAATACTTCGTTCAGCGCCACGCCAAGAATCGCCGGTTCGTCGGGCGGCTTTCCGGTATAGGTGGAGTGATAGATCGGATCGCGCCGCATCGTGATGCGGTCGATGGTGAAAACGGGGAACCAGTCCTGCTCGTTGTAGTAACCGGTATGGTCGCCATACGGCCCTTCCAGGGCATGCTCATAGCCGCTTGGATGGGATGCATCGGGATAGATGTGCCCTTCCAGTACGATTTCCGCCGAGGCCGGCACGCGCAATTCGCTGCCGATCGCCTTGACGAGTTCGGTGCGGCTTCCCCGCAGCAGGCCGGCGAACTGGTATTCAGACAGGCTGTCCGGCACCGGGGTCACCGCCCCGAGGATGGTGGCGGGGTCGGCGCCGAGCGCCACGGCGATCGGGTATGGCTGGCCCCGGTTGACGATCGAATGCTCGCGGAAATCGAGAGCCCCGCCGCGGTGCGCAAGCCAGCGCATGATCACCTTGTTGCGGCCCAGGACCTGCTGGCGGTAGATGCCCAGATTCTGTCGCTTCTTGTGCGGCCCCTTGGTAATGACAAGACCCCAGGTGATGAGCGGCGCAATGTCACCCGGCCAGCAATGCTGGATCGGCAGGCCCGCCAGATCGACGTCATTGCCCTCCCAGACGATATCGTGGCACGGTGCGGATCGATGCTCCTTCGGCGCCATGTCCCACAAGGACTTGACCAGCGACCCGAGGCCGAGCACATCCCTGAATCCCTTCGGCGGCTCCGGCTCTTTCAACAGCGACAGCACATGGCCGATCTTCCGCAAGTCGGCCAGTTCCTCCGCGCCCATGCCCAACGCGACACGACGCGTGGTGCCGAACAGATTGCCGAGCACCGGCACGGTATGCCCGGCAGGCTTGTCGAATAACAGCGCCGGCCCGCCGGCCCGCAAGGTCCGATCACACAGTTCCGTCATCTCCAGGTGCGGAGAAACCGGCACCGGGACATGTATAAGTTCGCCAATTTGTTGCAATTGATTAATAAAATCCCGCAAATCCGAATATTTCATGATTTTCCGCAGTGTATTGTTTTGAGCTCTGCATTTAAATCATGAGCTCAAGTAATTGATTTTGTTCATTATTTGTTGCGTTGCAGCGAAATAATCAGATATAAAAGTAATAAAAAGACGTTTTGATAGTATTGACTTGATATAAACACGCACCTAGAATTCGGCCAACTTGATGAAAGCACCAATCTTCAAGGCAACAGATCTGGTGCAGTTTTTTCATCATTCACGGGATCGGGGTCCCACATGACATTTTAAGGAGTGTTTTCAAAAGGCGTCTGCCTTCCCCCCGAAAAAAGCTGTTTGCCACTGACACCTCGCCTCACCGGCAGCCGTCAGCCTAAAGCAAGCAGTTCCGACGTTTGTCCGACGCGCCATGCGAAGACAGACGATGTTTCTGATTCACGGCATGCATGCATCGTCGCGAGATCTCTCGCCGAGGACGTTTGCCCGCCGCGATGATTCAGGAGGTTCAATGCTAAATCGTTTTATTAGCGGCACTTCGCATTTCGCGCGCCGCAAAGCCAGCCAATCGGCCGCGCTCGCCGTTTTCGTCCGCGACACCATCAGCGGCTTTGTCACTACTGCACACCATACCCTGATGTTGCTGGGTATCGCCGCAATCGCGGCATGGGGCATCCTGTTCATCAAGCCGGAACTGGCCGACAGGATCCAGGCGCTGTCGCCGTATGCCGCAGAACCGGAAGCATCCACGGCGCCTGTCCAGACCGCTGAAATGACTTCCACTCAGCAGCCCTCTGCGCCGCAGTCATCAAATACAGCCTTGCCGGCGCCAAGCGCGAAAGCCGGCGACCGCAAGCTCACGGAAAGTGAACGCCAGCAGCAATGGGTGACCAACTGGCTGTCCAAGCGCTACCGGGTCGCTGCGGATGCGACCGACATGCTGGTCGCCGCGGCTTACGCGACAGCCAAGGAAATCAAGCTTGATCCCCTGCTGATCCTTTCGGTGATGGCGATCGAATCCCGCTTCAATCCATTTGCCGAAAGCCCGGTCGGCGCACAGGGCCTGATGCAGGTCATGTCGAAAGTGCACCGCGATAAATTCGAGGACCACGGCGGCGTTAAGGCGGCATTGAATCCGGTTGCGAACATCAAGGTCGGTTCGATGATCCTGAAGGACTATGTCACCCGCGGCGGCTCGGTGGAAGCCGGCCTGAAGATGTATGTCGGCGCTGCCGGGATGGAGTCCGATTTCGGGTATGGAAGCAAGGTCCTGGCCGAGTACCGCCGCCTCAAGGATGTGTCGATGGGCAAGCAGGTCCCGATTTACGCCACGACGGTCGTCGCCAAGCCGCGCGCGCCGGAAACCAAGGCCGGCGATGCTGCCGAATCCGCTTCGGTCGGCGCCACCACGGTCAAGCCTGCCGCAAACGACACACCGGAACAGGAACCATTGAAGAACGAGCAGATCGCGGCGCTCTGATTGGCGTACCGGATGCAAACAAAAGGGAGCTGAGGGCTCCCTTTTTTATTGTTGTCGCGTACTGAAGAACGCCGTCAGGCGCTCTACCGCCAGGCGCATGTTTTCCATCGAAGTCGCGTAAGAAACGCGGATATATCGCCGCGCAGCGTGCACACCGAAGTCCAGGCCCGGCACCAGGACGACTCCTGCCTGATGCAGCATGTCGATCGTTAGCCGGTCCGCATCGTCCGACAGGCCGGAGCAGTCCGCATAGACATAGAAGGCGCCATCCGGCATGACCGGAACCTTGAAGCCCAGGCCTTCCAGCGCAGGAACGATGTAGTCGCGGCGCCGCTTGAATTCCGCCTTGCGTTGTTCGTAGATTGCTATCGACTCGGGCGCAAAGCAGGCCACTGCCGCATGCTGCGCAATGCTCGATGCGCAGATGAACAGGTTCTGCGCCAGCTTCTCGAACTGCGGCGCCAGCGACTCGGGCACGACCAGCCAGCCCAGCCGCCATCCGGTCATGTTGAAATACTTCGAGAAACTATTGATGACGATGACGTCATCGCCGAGCGACAGGGCGGAAAACGGCGACGTATCGTAGGTCAAACCCTGGTAGATCTCGTCAACGATGGTGAAGCCGCCCTTCTCTCTCACGGCCCGGACGATTTTTGCCAATTCATCGTGCGCGATGGACGTGCCGGTCGGGTTCGACGGCGACGCCAGCAATACGCCTCTCGTGGCTTCACTCCAATGCGCCCGCACCATCTCCTCCGACAACTGGAAGCGCTCCTGCGGACCGCTCGGAATCATCTTCGCCTGCCCTTCGAACGCGGCGACGAAATGCCGGTTGCACGGATAGGACGGATCGGGCATCAGTACTTCTGATCCCTTTTCGACCAATGCAGCGCAGGCAAGCAGCAAGGCTGCCGATGCGCCTGCGGTAACGACAATCCTGCCCGGCTTGATGTCGAGGCCGTACACCTGCTGGTAATGCCGCGAGATCGCCTCGCGCAAGGCGGGTATGCCGGTGGCTGCCGTATATTGCAGCCGGCCGTCGCTCATCGCGCGGCCCGCGGCTTCGATCACCGGTGGCGGCGCGGTGAAGTCCGGCTCGCCGATACCCATGTGGATGATATGCCGGCCTTGCCGCTCCAGATCCGCCGCCATTTTTGCCAGTTCCATGACGTGAAACGGCGCAATATTGGCCAAGCGCGAAGCAAGCGGAAAGTCGGGCTGTGAAAAACGATCAGGAGTCATGCGCAAAAAGAGTCGCGTACGGTGTCAGATGCAATCCGGGCAGTGCTCAGCGCTTCCTGGCGTTGTCGACCTCGACGTTGCGTGCCGTCGCGGCAAATTTGTCGAGTACCCCGTTGACATACTTGTGACCATCGATGCCGCCGAACGATTTGGTGAGTTCAACCGCTTCATTGATCACCACCTTATAAGGAATCTCAAGATGATGGCTGAGTTCGAAAGCGCCGATCAGCAGCGCGGCATGCTCGACTGGAGACAGCTGGCCGATCGGCCGGTCGATCAACGGAGAGAGACCGGCTCGCAAGGCGGATGCCTGCTTGATGATCCCGTGCAATAGCGTGTCGAAGTGCTCGGCGTCGGCCTTATCGAAACCATGGGCCTGGCGGATATGTGCATCGATCGCGCCGGCGTCTTCGTTGTTCAACAACCATTGATAGAGGCCCTGCAGCGCAAACTCGCGTGCACGGTGACGCGGCGTCCGGTTCTTGCTCGGGTTGGCATGAAGGCTTTTCTGGGTCATGGCGACATGTGCCCGGCATTAACCGGGACGACGAAACAGTTAGAGGGCGTTAAGAAGCGGCACTAAAAATGCCGCTGTATTCAGCGGAAAAGTCAGAGCCTACTCTTCTTCGGTCGCTTCCGCGAGTTCCTCAAGCGCGATCGCCAGGTTGGCCATTTCGATCGCCACCCGGGCCGCATCCGCGCCCTTTTCGGCCATCCGCGCTTCCGCCTGCTCGTCGTTTTCGGTGGTCAATACGGCATTGGCGATCGGAATACCGAAATCGAGGCCGACGCGGGTAATGCCGGCACCGGATTCATTGGAAACCAGCTCGAAATGATAGGTTTCGCCACGAATGACCGCACCCAGCGCTACCAGGGCGTCGAATTGCCGCGTCTGCGCCATTTTTTGCAAAGCCAGCGGAATCTCAAGCGCGCCAGGGACGGTCACGTGCAATACATCCTCGTCCGCCACGCCCAGATGCTTGAATTCCGCCAGGCAGGCGGACAACAGGCCATGGCAGACATCTTCATTGAAACGGGCCTGTACGATGCCGATTCGCAGGCCTTCTCCGTCCAGATTGCGTTCGTAGGTTCCTACCGTCATAGCTAATCCTTCATGCGCTGTTGCGCGTTGCTTGTTGTTTGTCGCCGGCTGTCAGCCATTGCACGAATGCCATGTGTAAGCAAAGTGGTGCGGACCGGCCGATGCGGCCGGTCGATGTTCAATTCTGCGGTTTGTCCTGGTAACCGACCACTTCCAGGTCGAATCCGGTCATTGACGGCATCTTGCGAGGACTCGCCAGCAATTTCATCTTGCCGACGCCAAGGTCCTTCAGTATCTGGGCGCCAATGCCATAGGTACGCAAATCCATGCGTGCGCCGCGCGGCAACGCCTTCTTCTCGGGGCTGTTCAGCGCTGCAAATTGGGCGAACATCTGCTCGGCGGATTCTTCGCAGTTCAGCAGGATCATCGCTCCGCGTTCCGCGCTCTTGATCGCCGACATTGCCGAAGCCATGGTCCATGAATGGGTGGTCGCATCGGTTTCCAGCAGATCGAGTATGGACACCGGCTGATGCACCCGCACCAGGGTCTCGAGATCAGGGGCCAGTTCGCCGTGCACCAGCGCCAGGTGCGCGCCGCCGCTCGGCTTGTCGCGGTAAGCAATGGCCTTGAAGCTGCCTTGCGCAGTCTGCATCGTGCGTTCGGCGATACGTTCGACAATACTTTCGTTCCGACTCCGGTAGTGGATCAGGTCGGCGATCGTGCCGATTTTCAGGCCATGCTCACGGGCAAATTCGATCAGGTCGGGAAGACGCGCCATCGTGCCGTCGTCCTTCATGATTTCGCAGATGACCGCCGCTGGCGTCAGTCCCGCGAGTTCGGCGAAATCGCAGCCCGCTTCGGTATGGCCCGCGCGCATGAGCACGCCGCCTTTTTGAGCTTTCAAGGGGAAAATATGGCCGGGCTGCACGATGTCCGACGGCTTTGCGTGCCGCGCTACTGCGACCTGGACGGTCCGGGCGCGATCAGCGGCGGAAATGCCGGTGGTCACCCCTTCGGCGGCTTCAATCGATACGGTGAAATTAGTGCCGTACGAAGTGCCGTTGCGTGTGGTCATCATCGGCAGGTTCAATTGGTCGCAACGCTCTTCGGTAAGGGTCAGGCAAATGAGTCCACGGCCGAACTTGGCCATGAAATTGATCGCTTCCGGCGTGACGAATTCGGCCGCCAGCACCAGATCGCCTTCATTTTCCCGGTCCTCTTCGTCCACGAGAATGACCATGCGGCCAGCGCGAAGTTCGGCGATGATTTCTTGAGTGCTTGAGATAAACATGGCTTAAATCCTAAGTAGGCCGCTATTTTAAAGGATTTACCCGGAGTCCAAATTTTAAAATGTTGCATCTGCCGAAGACCGGCAACTGGCGATCGCCAGGAAAAGCGGATGGCGAAATGCGGAACGGCGTATTAGGAAACGCCGAAAACTCCATCTTGCGTAACAAAAAAAGCGGCTTGCGCCGCTTTTCGATTGCAAGGAGGATTCCCTGATACTGATAACTATTTGTACACGGTAACCGGCTCTACCTGTGGCGCAGGTGCTGGTGCCGATATGCCTGCGCCCTTCAAGGATGCGGGCACAGCCGTCGCTCTCCCCGAACGGGCCACGCCGAACTGCGCCATCAGCTCCCCATACGCAGCTTCCGCCAGGCTCCTGGACGTTTCCGACATAACCTTGCCGCGATTGAATACCACCCGGTCGCCGGGCCGCGAGAGGATTTTTGTATCCTGGCCCGACCCGCTGGCACTGAATGCGGCCTTGACCTCGTAGGTTTTGGTATTGATCAGGCTGAAATCGACGACCAGATCGAGGCTCAGCACACCCGTATGCGACGAGTTCATCGGCAGCTGCATCGATTCCTGGCGGAAGGCGATGTTGCTGACCGTACCGAACAGCACATAGTCAGCGCCGGGATAGAACCCCTTCTTGATCCGGTCGATGATGTCGAAGATTTTTTCCGTCGGTTGGCCGCTGTACGGGCGGGCCTGCACCAGTCGCACGCCGCCGCCCTTGAGCAACGCTCCCTTCAGGTCAGCGGTGTAGGTACGCAGTTCGCCGCGATCGATATAGGTGTAATAACCTTCCGCCTCGTAATAGCTGCTTTCCTGGCGCGCATCCAGGCGGCCGCGGCTGGAATAGCTGTGATCGGTTTCGCGCTCGCTGGCGCTGGCCTTGATACTGCTCTTGCTCTGCGCGGAAACAACACGAAAATATTCACTGACTTTTTCCTCGTACGTGAGGTCCGTCACAGCGATCTTTGGCTCCGCGGCGTGCGCCGCGCCAAAAGCGGCAAACGCCGCGAGGCCCGCGAGTACGCGGGATGCATTCGATAGGATGGTCTGCATGGTGTATTCCTGAGGAGACGTGGAAAGGCGGATCAGCGAGCGGAAGTCTTGCGGATTTCCTTCTCGTCCTGCCACTCGATCGAACCTTCTTCGACGTCATACAACTTCAGGGTCATCTTGTAGAACACGTCCTTGGTCGTCGCGCTCTGCTTGACGATCGAAACAATCTCGCCTTCCAAAGAATACTTGGCTGCAGTCATGTTCCCGACTTTTGCCCGGCCAGCGCTCTTGTACAGTCCGCTCTGGTTCTGGCGCTGCAATTCGTCGACGCCGGCCTGCATTTCATCGGCGCTGCGGGTGAACCTGACTTTGCGGCTCTTCACGAGCGCGGTCTGGATCGAATTCATGATCGACTTGGTGTCGATGTACTCGCTCGTCTTGTTGCGCACGGCGGACAGCGTCAAGGTCGGCCGATTCGCAAGCACCGGGTCTTCCAGCAGCGAGCCGACCATTTTTTCCGCAATCATTTGCAGATCGGTGGAGCCAAATTCATTGGTGACCGTTTCAACTGCCTTGGCATCACCATAGCTGACCTGGCGCGAAAATTTGACAGTTGGCTGGGACAGCGTCGTGGGGCACCCGGCAAGCAGCATGCTTGATGCGATCAGCGCGCCGCACAGCGAGAAAGAAGAGAGAACGGATTTTTTCATGTTGGCACCTGCAATAAATGGTCTTGGATATCAGTATCAGCGTGGCTCAGCGCTCATTTCAATCTTGAAGTCAGTCGCCTGGGGACCATAGGCGGTACCCTTGATGAACTGACTTTGCTTGCCCAGAAAGACCAGCGGCTTCCAGGTTTCTCCGTCTCCCACCTGCATGCCTCCTGCATCCACCCAGCGGAAGCGGTAGTAAAGACGCGTATCGACGGTATCGGTATTGAGCACTTCGGCCTGTACGACAAGAACGTCGTTGCGGCGCTGCGAGCGCAGGTCGATCATTTGCAGTCCGCGCAATTCGCCGCGGACCATCAACTTGGCCGCGATACCGGGCGATATCGCCGGGGGCACCGAATCCTGCGCCTGAACGGCCGCACATACGGCGGAAAAACTGCAAAGGATGAAGAGTTGTTTGAGACTGGCCATCATAGTGATTATCGATAGGTTGAAAAGCGGCTTCGAAGGAACACGAACCCGGTCAGACAGCTTTTTCCGATTTGCCTTTCGGCTTCGGCGGAACAACGGGCTTGGCGCGGCGTCCTGCCGGAACAGGCGGCTTGGCAGCTTTTTCCTCGACTGCGGGGGTTACCGGGAGTGCAGTCACGGCCCCCAGCCGTACCGGTTCGCCGAAATACGTCTTGTTCCTGTACAGTCGGACCGGAACCACCATGTAACGGCCGTCTATCCTGAGCTTCTGATTGCCATCGGCCTGATTTGGAATGCGCACATCGTATTCACCTGGTGGCACAAAAGCGCGCGCGACGAATACCCGCTCCGGCAGGCCGCGCCACATCCGGTCGTCCGCCTCGCTTTCGGTTGCGACGGCAACGACGTTGGTCAGCAATCCACCGAACGGCCCGAGCTTCTTGTTTGCCTGGTCCTGGAACAGCCCCTTGCCGATTGCCCGCACCGCCGCACGTGTCTGCATCGCAGGCAGCTCGTCATGCAAAGCCTTTCGTGCCATGACGTTGAAATCGGTGATCAGTGCGGCAGGCATGGCGATGTCGCCGACGTTGAGCTGCTGAAGCTCGAACGAATTCTTTTCTGGATAGATGACCGGGAAGGAGAACGACGCCGTGACGAGGCCGTTCGTGGTCGGAATCGGGAACGCGACTTTCTTTGATTTGCGTGCCGGCGCATTGCCGGCTTCAATGATGAACAGGACGTCCGTGACACCCTTTTGCCGGCGGAAGCTGGTGCGCTGGTCCAGTCCGCGCAAGCCTTCTTCAAGCACGGGCAGATCGGGACGCAGTTCGATCGCCTTGCGATAACCGGGGGCCGCCAGGCCGGGTTCATTGAGCGCCTCGTAGACAAATCCTGCGAGATAGTGGCTGAGTGCATTCTGATAGCCGTTTTTCAGCTTCAGCACTTCCGGGTCATTCAGGGTTTCGACCGGGTAGCCATTCAACTCCTTGGCCCCTGTCTTCACGCCCTTATCCTTCGCCTGCTGCTCCGCCTCGGAGGTTTCGCGCGCCCGGAACTCGGCGATGACAGCCTCGCGTTCATGGGTGCGCTTGATGTCGACCCGGGCGGTGTCGAGGTCGCCCAGGTTCAGGCGGTTCAATGCCATGCGCGTGGTTAGCATGACTTTCTCGTAGTCCTGGCCTTCGTAGGGAATGGATGCATCGCCCATGAATACCGCGCCGACCTGCCCCATCAATTTGTCCGGCGCCGTTTTGGCAAGGTTTTCCCATTCCCTCACCTTGGCGTCGGCAATCTCGAAGGCGGTCTGACTATCCTTGTATCGAGCGCCTACCCGCAACAATTCGCCTTTTTCGAGATTCAGCAGCAGGTCGTTCTTGTTTTCGCCTGCAAGCTGGACGTCGAGGGTTTTGATGGCATCATCGATATCGCCACGCGTGGTCGCCGCAAGGGACGAGGAAAGTTTGCTGTCGTGCGTCGGCATTCCGGCGCACGCGGTAAGTAGCAAAAGGGCCGCAGCCGGGAACAAGTAAGGGCGCATAGGGCAGGCAAGGACAAAGGAAGGCATCGGTAAGCGTCAATTGCCTTTTGGAAACTGACGAAAAGACCGGCAGTATCGCGGAAACTTGGCAGATACACAAGAAAAATATTCTTTTGCCTATTTTCCCCCGCCCGTTCGTTCCTGCATCCATTCTTCAAGCCGACGCCAGACCTGCGGCAACACGGAGACATCCCGTGCCCGAAAGCCGTGGTCCGCGTCCGGAACGGTAAGCACGCGGAGCGTTGTCTTGCCCGCCGCCGCAAACCGATCGCGGATATACCAGGCGGATTCGATCGGAACCATGCGATCCGCTTCACCCATCGCAACGAACAACGGAATGTCGAGCCGGAGAAGATTGTCGGTATGCCGCAAGGACCGCATCTCAGACCAGTACCGGCAACTTCGATCAGCGACCACCCTGTCAAAGGATGCCGGACTGTCGTTGCAAATGATGTCGATGTCTCTGGCGGCATCGGTGAATCCGTACTTTGTCGCCTGCAGTCTCAAAGCGTCGTATGGATCCATCCCGCCATTGCCGAGCAGGGCTGCATGAGTGACGTCGCGGATCCGGCCGGCGAGTACCGGTACCACTTCTGCACCTTCGGAAATGCCGACCAGCAGTAGTTTCGACGGCCGTTGGTAATTCATTGCGGCAATCGACAATTGCGCCAGGATGAATTCCGCCTGATCCTCTATCCAACGGCTTGGGTAATCCATTTCGATGAACTGGCTTCCGCAATCCGAAGTGCCGATGAATCGCTTGTGCAGGATGAAGATGCGCATACCGCCCGATGTCCCTTCGAGCCCGTCGAAGTAATTCGGCAGCAAGCCTTTCATGCTGATGCAGTCCGAGCCGCTGATGACGAATACGAAGGTTGCGGGATGGGTGTCGGCTGGTGCGGCATCCATTCCCTTATCTAAGGTAAAAAAAATCGCGTTGCCGCCATCATTAAAACGGAAGTTTCCTGCGATAACTGCGATCTCGGCTTGCGTTTTTGGCTGGAGTGGAGGATGTGAGCATCCCTGGGCAAGGAGGATGCATAGCGCGGCAAGCAGGCGGATGGCAGATTGCATGGAGTGAGTGAGATCGGACTGCGCGATGAGGCGATGGATTGCGCCATTGAACAGCCGATAGACTAACAGCGTTTGCCGCCGCCACCGTGGGAAGGCATGCCGAAATGCAAGGAAATTTCCGGAGATGGCCGATGCGCCAGCGATTGCAGACGCCGTGCCGCGTCAGATGTTGGTGATCCCGGCTTTCCTGTTGAAGGTTTTGCTCCCGCTTCTGCGCTGCGACCGTACTTCATCGAGTCTGAGCGCAATGTGGCTTACCATGGTTGCGGAGAGTTCACTGATGTACGAGTCGGCGAAAAGTTTGCCCTGTGCCTGCCCGGCATTCTCCGTCAGGAGTTTGTCGTACACCGCCCGCTTCTGCGGCTCGCATTCCCGCACCGCATTCCGTGCAATATGCAGCGCGGCATCCGGCGCATCGTAACGCGAATAGGCTTTCACCACTGCACAGTGAATGTAGGCTTTTCTCTCGGGCGAGATGGTTGCGTCGGTATAAGACGGGTTGACCGCGCACCCGGCGAAGGCAGCCATGGTTGCGGCGAGCAGGTAGAGTTTCACGCGCAATCCTGTCATCCGTTGAAGGTCGATGGGACCATCCGACAGATGCGGAAGATATCCCGATCCCGCCGGTCGGCTTGCCGGCGAAGGATGCAGGGTGTGGGCGCTTCGGGATTCTGTCAGATGCCCTTCAAGACTAGGCTGACATCAGGCATGCCGTCATGAGAAAAGGCAAATCGATCGCAGCTATGGGCATTGACGCTGCCGCAAGGTAACGCTGCCCGCCACTACACGACCACCGCGCGCATTGTTCAATGGCGCTTAGACGCAGGATTGCCTATTTGCTGCCAACGGACATCGACAACATCCGCTCGACATATCGCGCGATCAGGTCGATTTCGAGGTTGACCGGGCTCCCCGCTTTCAGATGTTTGAGCGTCGTTGCGTCGATCGTATGCGGAATCAGATTGATTGAGAATGCGCAACCGGTTTGTGTATCGGTCACCTTGTTCACCGTCAGCGATACGCCGTTGACCACGATCGATCCTTTGTAGGCAAGATACTTTGCCAGGTCGCGCGGCGCATCAACCACCAGTTGCCATGATTCACCGACCGGTTCGAATTTCTGCACCGTTCCGAGGCCGTCAACATGGCCGGACACCAGGTGACCGCCAAGCCGATCCGAAAGCGTCAATGCCTTTTCCAGGTTGACTTCGCCCGGCGTATCGAGCCCGGCAGTCTTGCTCAGGCTTTCGCGCGACACGTCGACGGTAAAAAGCTGCTCTTTCCTGGTGACCACCGTCATGCATGCACCGTTGATCGCGATCGAATCGCCGATCGCCACATCCGCCATCGGCAATTTGCCGGCGTCAATGGTCAGCGTGACGCCGGCATCGGGATGGTTGCCTAGCGGTGCAATGGAAATGATTTTGCCGATCGCGGCGACGATTCCGGTGAACATGGTGACGAGTCTGTTAAATGAAACGAGCAAGGATACGCAAATCCGCGCCGATCTGCTTGACCTCGTGGAAAGCCAGTTCGCGCCTGCCTGTCAGGTCATTCAGCGCCTGCAGCTCGAACATGCCCTGCGCATCGCCGAGCAGAGTCGGCGCCAGGTACAGCAGCAGCTCGTCGACGCAGCCTTCGCGGATCAGGGATCCGTTGAGCTTGCTGCCGGCTTCGACATGCAACTCGTTGATCTGGCGCCTGCCGAGTTCCTGCATCAGCGCCGGCAGATCCACCTTGCCGTTCGGGTTCGGCAGCAGGATGACTTCCGCTCCCGCATCCCGCAGGCGAGCTTCCTTCTCGGAATCGGCTTGCGCCGCGACCACCCATGTACCACCACCGGCCAGAACCCGTGCCTTGGGACTGATCTGGAGCAGGCTGTCAACGACGATGCGGCGGGGTTGGCGCGGGGTATCGACACCCCGCACCGTCAATTGCGGGTCGTCCTGCATGACGGTGCCTATTCCCGTCAGTATTGCGCAGGCACGGGCACGCCACCAATGTCCATCCTGTCGTGCGGCCTCGGATGTGATCCATTGACTGAGGCCGTTGTGCAACGCCGTCTTGCCGTCCAGGCTGGCGGCGGATTTCATGCGAATCCACGGCTTGCCGCGCTGCATGCGCGAAAAAAAGCCGATGTTCATTTCGCGCGCTTCTTGCTCCAGCACCCCGCAGACGACCTTAATGCCGGCTGCCTTCAGTTTTTCCATTCCCTGCCCTGCCACCAGCGGATTGGGATCGGCAATTGCCGCGACCACCCTGCCGACACCGGCGCGAACGAGCGCATCGGCACAAGGC
>NZ_DAIUCO010000062.1:0-21796 GCF_036846085.1 Noviherbaspirillum sp.
ACCCTCCCCCTAGCCGGGCGCCCTGCAAGGGGGAGGGAACCGTGCAATGGGTGTTTGTGAGCGGGGTTCGCCTATCAAGCCTAATTTTTTTGGTGCACGATACGTTGGCCTTACAGCCCCGGCCTCCTCCGCCCCACCCCAGTCGCCTGCTCAAACGCATACGCCATCCGCAGCAACGCCAGCTCGCCCCGGTGCCGTCCCACGATCTGTAGGCCCACCGGCAGCCCGTCTTCCGTGAATCCGCAAGGCACCGAGATCGCCGGATGCGTCGTGACCGTGATGTAGTAGCACGACCGCATCCAGTCGATATAGCTGTCCATCGTCACGCCGTCGATCTCCGTCACATAAGGCTGTTCGATATCGAACGGCGGCACCTGGTTGACCGGCATCACGATGTAGTCGTAGGTTTGCATGAAGCGGTGCATGCGTTCGAACAGCGCGGTGCGCAGCTTCTCCGCCCGCGCGAGCTGCGACGCGGTAAGCTTGCGTCCCATCTCGATGTTCCATACGACGGTGTCCTTGAGCACGCCGGGATGCTGGTCCATGACCGCCCCGAGCTGCAGCTCGAAGCCGTAGGCACGCAGGGCCATGAAGATGTCATGCGCATCCCGAAAATCCGGCGTGGCGTCTTCGACGATGCATCCGAGCTGCTCGAATACCGCGCGTTGCCGGTCGATGATTTCCGTCACCCGCCGGTCCACCGGCAGGCCGCCCGCGTCCCGGCTCCATGCGATGCGCTTGCCCTTCATGTCATGCGCCAGCGGTGCACGGAACACCGCGCCGTCTTCCTCAATCGATAGCGGGTCGCGCGCATCCGGTCCAGCCAGCACCGACAGGTAGAGCGCGACATCCTCGACGGTGCGCGCCATCGGTCCGCTCACCGACAGGTTGCCCCAGGCATTCTGCGCCGGCACGGTGGGCACGCGTCCGACCGATGGCCGCAGGCCGACGACGTTGCAGAAGTTCGCCGGACAGCGCAGCGAGCCGCCCATGTCGGTGCCGTCGGCCAGCGGCACCATGCCTGCCGCCAGCGCGACCGCCGAGCCGCCGCTGGAACCGCCGCAGGTCTTCGTCAGATCATAGGGATTGCGGGTGGCGCCGAAGACCGCGTTGAAGGTTTGCGAGCCGGCGCCGAATTCCGGCGTATTGGTCTTGCCGATGCTGATCGCGCCCGCCTGCTGCTGGCGTTCCACCATCAGCGCGCTTCGCGGCGGGATGAAATGTTCATGCACCTTCGATCCGAAGGTCGTACGCATGCCCTTGGTAAGGATGAGGTCCTTGTGCGCGACCGGCAGGCCGTGCAGCGGCCCGAGCGTTTCGCCGCGCGCCTGCGCTTCATCGGCGGCGAGCGCCGCCTGCAGCGCCTCCTCCGCATGCAGGGTGACGATGGCATTGAGCGCGGGATTGACCTGCTCGATGCGGGCAAGATGGGCCTGCATGATGTCGCGGGCGGATAACTCGCCCTTGCGGAGTTGGGCTGCCATGTCGGCGGCGGTCATGAAACAGATGTCTTGGGTCATAAATTTTCACCTGGATGAAGGCGGTTGAAGGCAAGGCGCCGGTTCGGATCGGTCAGTGCATGGACAACATGGGCAGCGAAAAACTTCCGCATGTGCCTTACATCGATGATTGTCGTCGATTCAGCAGATCGATGTAGGCGCCTTCGATCAGATGGGACCTGTCGATGCCGAGGCGTTGCATCAGCGCATCTGCTTCGCGCATCCCTGCATCAATATCGTCGCCATCCTGCAGGACAACCTCCAGCTCCATGAAGTTGCCGAGGCCTTCGACATCGTCCAGGTGCACCCGCGTCCTGCCCACCATATACAGCAGCCGTTTTTTCCTGACCCGCCCGACCTGGCCGTATGCCAGCGACAGCGTCTCGCGGAGGGAATCCGGTGATGCCGTTTCGGACAGCACATAGAACGACTCCTTCGGTCCCTGCCTGTCTTGCCGCTGGTAAAAAATAAGCTGTCCTGTGCCGTCGCCGAAATCCCGCAGCTTCAGCCTGCCGGTATCGCATCGGAAGAACGTGTCGTCCTGCCGGATTTCCTGCGGTCCCTGCGACGCGATGCGCGCCGCGTGCCCGGCCAGCGCGCGCAGGTCATCGACGGCCGCCTTGATCTCGATATTTCTTGCCATCTGGTTGCCGCCCGCTCAGCCGGCGACCGGGGTGCATAGTTCGACGAGCGTGCCGTCGGGGCAGCGGACATAGGAGACCACCTGTCCCCATGGCTTTTGCTGCGGCGCTGCGAGTTCCCTTGCGCCGGCGGCGATTGCCTTTGCATGCGCCTGGTGGACGTTTTCGGTGACCAGTCCGAGCTCGAAGCCGAGCGGCTGCGCCGAGCTGTGTGCGCATACATGGCCGCCGGGGAAATTCATATCGCCTAGTGCATGCGCGGCGAACGACAGCGTCGTCTGCCCGGTGTCGAGCTCGCCATAGGTACCGCTTTCATGCAGGAATTTGCGTTGCAAGCCAAAGGCGGCTTCGAAGAACGCCAGCGACTGTGCCACGTCGGGCACGTAAATGATCGTGTAGCCAAGTTTCATG
Source organism: Noviherbaspirillum sp. (assembly GCF_036846085.1). Lineage (NCBI taxonomy): Bacteria > Pseudomonadati > Pseudomonadota > Betaproteobacteria > Burkholderiales > Oxalobacteraceae > Noviherbaspirillum > Noviherbaspirillum sp. The sequence continues at coordinate 2,552 of NZ_DAIUCO010000062.1, forward strand.
AAACTCTCCCGGGAACTGTGTGGACGATGCAATCATCGGATGGGTGGGTATGGCAGGGAAGCCAAAGCATAACCAGGCCTGGCCGTTGCCGCTTCTACCGCCATCGACGCACTGGCATTTTCTCTTGGCCGTAACAGCAATCCATCATCAGGAAACCCTTGGATCGGCACGCCCGCCAGCGGCGACGGCGGCTTGCCATGTTGAACGGCTGAGCAGCGCTGCGGTAGGCATAAAGGTCAGCCACGGCGTGATATAGAAAATGGTGAGGTACCAATACATGGTCAAGAACCGTGCACCATGCCCGAGGTACCAGCCGCAGTACAGCGCGTCCAGCGCTGCGAACGGAACGGTATAGTAGAACGACAGCCAGAAGGCACGTGACATGCGCTTGTCTTCCCTGCAGCTTCGCAGCATAACAATCGCAGCGAGTGATATGGCAACCGACAGCAGGATGCACGCGATGGCGAGTGCGACGTTGGAATACTGCTGGTAGTAGGCGGGAAGACCGGCAAGCCAGAACGCGCCCCATACACTGACGCCCTGCAGGAGAAGACCTAGATGCTTTCGTATGTGCATGTCGATGAGAAGTCGTGAATGTTGATGGTGCCGGCGGCCCTATGAATCGCGCAGATGAAACGCCTAACCGACATGATCGGTGGAAGCGAATATGCGCAGCCCCTGGCCTGTGCGCGTCAGATTGTACGATTCCCGCCATGAATGAATGCTGCTGCCGTCGCCATGCAGCAGTTCCCAGGTGACTGTCGCCAGCGCACTGTTCCGCCCCAGGGGAATGGCCTCCAGGTCCTTGTAGCGGCAGGAACGGCAGCCGATCTGGTGATAGTGGTCGACCACGGTTTGGAAGTACTCGCCGATGCGCGCCTGCGTCGTGAAACTCCGGAGCACACCATCGCCGTTCAAGGCGATATACGGTGCCGCGTAGCGTTGCGCGATCAGCGGCCCATCGAACTGTTGGAATGCCTGAACGAAGGCGTCGAAGAAGTGTTCGACTTCCTGATGCAGGTTTTCAGTGCACGACATAATTTCTATTCGCTCCATCAATGCGCCATTGCGCTTGACTGTCACAGGGATACCGCAGTCGCATAAACAAGCAGAAGCGCCGTGCCAGGCGACGGCCATGTGCCGGCGTTGCGTTTTCATCCGGCATGCCTGCTGCCATGCTCAGACGGATTCGCGGTCCTGTCCCGCCTCCTGATCGAACGTCCTGCGTGCCGCCTTGATCTCCTCCCGATGCGCCTCCGCCCAGGTCACCAGGCTGCGCATCGGCTCGAGGAAGGATTGGCCCAGCGCCGTTAGTCCATATTCAACGGTGGGCGGCTTGGTCGGAAAGACGGTTCTTGAAATGATGCCGTCGCGCTGCAGGTCGCGCAGCGTCTGGGTCAGCATGCGTTGCGAGATATCGCTCACTTCGCGGCGCAGTTCGCCGAAACGACGCGGACGGGTGGCCAGCTTGAGCAGCAGCAGGAAACTCCACTTGTCGCCGAGCCTGTCGAGCACGGTGCGCACGGGACACAGCTCCCGCGACATATGGGTTGCAGAAGGTGTGTCCTTGCTGCCGTAGGGGGTGATGATTTCCGGATTGACCGACATGGCCTGGTTCTCCCGAAGTAACTATCCAACGAAAAACTGCCTTCTTTACGGCTTGATTCGACGCTCGTATGCTTTAGTCTCTTTTTGAGACCTAGGCGCAATATAGCATCTGAAAGCGCCCAGATACTTCCGGACGTGCCTGTGCACCAAAAGCAATTCAACCAATGAGGGGAAGAACATGCATATCGCTATCGCGGGTGCAACAGGCAATGCCGGCAAGCGCATCACGGCGGAAGCCCTGGCGCGCGGCCATCACGTCACGGCAATTTCCCGCAGCCCGGATAGCACCGAGGACAGTGAACGGCTGCATTCGGTGCAGGCCGACGCGCACAAGCCACTCGCGGTGGCGCTGCGCGACGAGATCGAACGACCGCAGCATATCCGTGAACGCTTCACCGTCGGCTACTGACAAGCACCGCACACCACCCGCAAAAACCTTTCAGGAGAATGCCATGCCAAGCACCAAGCCCACTACCACCCTGCGCCTGCACCGCCACCCGCTGTCAGGTCATGCCCACCGCGTCCAGCTTTTTCTTTCCCTGCTCGACCTGCCGTTCGAGATGATCGATGTCGACCTGCTGAAGGGCGCGCACAAGCAGCCGGCATTCCTCGCCATGAATCCGTTCGGACAGGTACCCGTGCTCGAAGACGGCGACACCGTGGTGTATGACTCGAACGCCATCCTGGTCTACCTTGCAACCAAGTATGACGACGGCAACTGGCTGCCGCGCGATCCGGTCGGCGCGGCGAAGGTGCAGCAATGGCTGTCTCTCGCTGCCGGGCAGATTGCCAGCGGCCCGGCAAGCGCGCGCCTAGTAACGGTGTTCCGTGCGCCGCTCGACCATGACCGCGCCAAGACGATTGCGTCCAATCTGCTGGCGGTGCTCGACGCGGAACTCGCCGGCCGGCACTTCGCGATCGGCGACCGGCCGACCATTGCCGACATCGCCGCCTACAGCTACATCGCGCATGCGCCGGAGGGCGGGGTATCGCTGGAGCCGTATGCGAATGTGCGCGCATGGCTGGGACGCGTCGCCGCACTGCCGGGATTCGTTCCGATGCAGCAATCGAAGGCCGGCCTGCTGGCGGCCTGACATTATTAATCTTCACCTTGCGGGCACCTGCCATGACCACCGAACTGCCATCACCGCTCCCCGCGGACGACACGCCCTTTCACCAGGCCGAACTCGCCATCCAGGAGCGCCTCGGCGTGCGGGCGAAGCTGCACCAGGGAGCCCGCGCCGGCATTCGCAATTACATGCCGGACCAGCACCGCACGTTCTTTGCGCAACTGCCTTTCCTGCTGACCGGCGCTGTCGATGAGGACGGCCAGCCGTGGGCATCGATGCTGGTCGGCAGGCCGGGCTTCATCGCGTCGCCGGACGCCACCCAGCTGCGCATCGACGCCAGGCCGCTGGCGGGCGATCCGCTGAGCGGCGCCCTGCGCACCGGCTCGCATGTCGGCCTCCTCGGCATCGAACCGCCCACCCGGCGGCGCAACCGCATGAACGGCGTGGTGACGGCAAGCGATGACCATGGACTGACGGTGCACGTGCAGCAAAGCTTCGGCAATTGCCCGCAATACATCCAGAGCCGCGATTTCCGGTTCATTGCCGATCCTGCCTCCCCTGCCTGCTCGGCCACCGTCCTGCGCTCCGCCGCCCTTGATGACGCCGACCGCGCGCTGATCCGCTCCGCCGATACCTTCTACATCGCCACTGCCAACATGCGCGCCGATGCCGGCAGGGCAAAAGGCGCGGATGTTTCGCACCGGGGCGGGCGGCCCGGCTTCGTGCGCATCGACGATGCGCGCACATTGACGACCCCGGATTTCCTCGGAAACTACTTCTTCAACACCATCGGCAACCTCCAGGTCGAGCCGCGTGCCGGGCTGCTGTTCATCGACTTTGACGGCGGCGATTTGCTGTACATCGCCTGTGAAGCGGAGATCATCTGGGAGGGTCCGGAAGTCGCCGCGTTTGCCGGCGCGGAACGCCTGGTCCGCTTTCATCTGCGCGAGGTGATCCGCGTGCGGGATTCGCTGCCGCTGCGCTGGTCGGGCATCGCCTATTCGCCGATGCTGAACGGCACCGGCACCTGGGAACAGGCGGCACAAACCCTTGCGGCGGAAGCATCGCGCAATGAGTGGCGCCGGTTCCGCGTGCGCCAGGTGCAGGAGGAAAGTGTCACCATCCGCTCCTTCATCCTCGAACCGGATGACGGCGGCGGCGTGCTTCCGCACCTCCCTGGCCAGTTCCTGCCGGTCCGCCTGCCGGGCACCGATGACGCCGCGCCGCTGCAACGCACCTACACCCTGTCGGACGCATCCAACGGACGCACCTACCGCCTGAGCGTGAAACGCGATGGCCGGGCCTCCGCCTGGCTGCATGACCATGCGCAGAGCGGCACAATCATCGAAGCACTTGCGCCGCGCGGAACATTTGTCTTCAATGCGGCCGCCCGGCGGCCGGCGGTGCTGCTGTCGGCGGGTGTCGGCATCACACCGATGATCGCAATGGTGAATGCCCTCTTCGTCAACGATATGCGCACGCGCTTTCCGCAGCCCGTCTACGTCATCCATAGCGCACGCAATGGAAGGGAACATGCATTCGGCGACCTGCTGCGCAGGAAAGCGCAGGCGCATGCCAATCTCAGCCTGCATGTCACCTACAGCCACCCGGATGAAAGCGATGCGCTCGGCATCACGCATGACAGCGTCGGACGCATCGGCATCGATCTGCTGAAGCGGCTGCTGCCGTTCGCCGACGCCGATTTCTACCTGTGCGGGCCGGTGTCCTTCATGCAATCGCTCCATGACGATCTGCGCGCGCTGCAGGTGCCCGATGCGCAGATACATCTCGAACAGTTCGGCGGCGCGCACCCGGTCATCCGCCGCCGGACGCACGCCGGCGTCCATAAGAATGATCAAACGCAACCCGGCGTACCGGTCGTGTTCGCGAAGTCCGGAAAATCGGTTCACTGGCATCCCGGGGACGGCAGCCTGCTCGAACTGGCGGAAACCCACGGGCTCGCCCCCCTATCCGGCTGCCGCAGCGGCGCCTGCGGCAGCTGTGCGGCACGACTGGTCTCGGGAAGCGTTGCCTATACGACTGTTCCTGGCATCGTGTGCGATACCCACCATGCGCTGCTGTGCGTGACCACACCGGAGAGCCCGACATCGACAGCGGACCCAACCGGGCATGGCCTCGTGATTGACATATAGGACGTCTGCCGGGTTTGCGGTCCCAGCGGCAACCAGCGGGTTGGTACAATGCCCGCTTTGCCTATCAGGAGCAACCCATGGCCGCCCAGTTTGAAATTACCAGCATGGCCTTGTTCTGCGACTTCGAGAACATCGCCCTTGGCGTGCGCGACGCAAAGTATGCGCACTTCGATATCCGCCGTGTCCTGGAACGGTTGCTGCTCAAGGGCAGCATCGTCGTCAAGAAAGCCTATTGCGACTGGGAGCGCTACAAGGACTTCAAGGCGCCCATGCATGAAGCCTCCTTCGAGCTGATCGAAATCCCGCACCTGCGCCAGTCCGGCAAGAACTCGGCCGACATCCGCATGGTGGTCGATGCGCTCGACCTCTGCTACACCAAATCCCACGTCGACTGCTTCGTCATCATCAGCGGCGACTCCGACTTTTCCCCGCTGGTTTCCAAGCTGCGGGAGAACAACAAGTACGTGATCGGCATCGGCGTCCGGGATTCGACGTCCGACCTGCTGGCCGCCAACTGCGACGAATTCATTTTCTACGACGACCTCGTGCGCGAGCAAAAAATGAAGCGCAGGCCGGCAGAGAAAAAGCCGCAGGTGAAGAAGGCCGCCAACGGCGCAACCAAGCCCGCACCGGCGCAGCAGCCGACCGTCGACGACCGTCGCCAGGAAGCCTTCGACCTCGTCGTCGAAACCATCGAAGCCCTGCTTGCTGAACGCGGCGATGAAGAAAAGATGTGGGTATCGATGGTGAAGCAAACCATGAAGCGCCGCCGCCCCGGCTTCACCGAATCGGCCTACGGCTACCGCTCGTTCAAGGAACTGATCGAGGACGCGCAAAAGCACAACCTGCTGGTGATGGCGCATGACGACAAGCTGAACCAGTACACGGTGAGGCTGCCGTCGCAGGAGGATTGATGGTTCGTTCGGCTGTAATCGGAAATTTTCGGGTTTTACAGACTAAGCAAGAATGCGTTTGCGGGAGGGCTCAAATGTCCTTGGGATGGTGCAAACCATGAATGCAAAGGTAACTTCGTGCCCGAAGGACATTAGGACTTGAGGGCATGTTGCAGTGTTTCTTGCATACAAAGATACGAGTTGACCTTGCAGCTTTAGGAGAAGTGCTTGGAACAATCTAGAAATAGCCTTGTTTTACAATTTTTATTACTAGATTTATATCCAGTATCGCCCTGAAGTCAGGAGTGGCGCGGGTTGAACGGATTTCAAAGCCGTGCTCAGCGGCTTACTGCCGTGCATACCGCACAGTGATGTCCGTACAAATCACAGTTAGGTGTCACTAGGCAATTCAACCGTAAGCAATCATCTCAATTGGAGAACTCATGATCAGCCTTGAATTTCTCATCACCTCGCTCGTGGTCGTACTTATCCCCGGCACTGGTGTCATTTACACCGTTTCTACAGGCATTGTTCAAGGCCGCAAGGCCAGCATTTATGCAGCTCTCGGATGCACTGCCGGAGTTATTCCCCATCTAATGGCCACCGTGCTTGGCCTAGCCGCTGTAATGCACACTAGCGCTTTGGCCTTTCAAATACTCAAGTACGTGGGCGTCGCTTATCTGTTTTACGTAGCATATGCAACCTGGCGTGATAAGTCCGGGTTCGCGGTGGACGGGACCATGTCCAAGACCTCCGCAACTAGCTTGGTTGTCAAGGCCTTCTTGCTCAACATCCTGAACCCGAAGCTGACCATCTTCTTTTTGGCATTTTTGCCCCAGTTCGTTGAACCCGGTATCGACCAGCCACTCTTGCACTTGCTTCTTTTAAGCGCGGTCTTCATGGCCATGACCTTTGCTGTTTTTGTTGGATACGGCTTCGTCGCGCACGCTTTCCGCAGGCTGGTCGTTGATTCCGCTCCCGTGCAAAGCTGGCTGCGCTACGGTTTTGCCACAGCCTTCGCGGGGCTTGGGGCGAAGCTCGCGCTCACGGAAAAGTGACGCCTAACCCTTCATTCCATCGGACTGCCTCCAGCAGCCGCTAAATTTAAACGTTAAGAGGCAAACCATGCCAAAGAAGTTCAAGCTCAGTAGCGAGCAAATAAAGCCGCTGATCACGGGATACGGGGGATGTATTGCGAGCGACAAGATTACAGTCGAGGGATTCCCAGTTGGTTTTATGTACCGCGAAGAGCCAGTCAACAATATGGACAGCGGCTGGCGCTTTATGTCTGGTTATGAGGACGAAATATATATGGATGACTCCAGAAATCATTCGATTTACGAAGTCAATACCATTGCCAATTACGACCCCACGATTATCAGTTTTCTGGATTCTCCAGTAGGCAGCGTGTACGAGAAACCAATGGAATCAAAAGACTTCATTGCTGTACCTGATTGGGCGCCGCCAGAGGAATGAGCATGCCGATGAGCGCAAATACCTTAGGCGCGGTTTATTTTTCACGTTAGTCACTTTTAGAGAGTACATGCGTTCACTTTTATTAATTATTCTCTTCCTTACTGCAGGCATGTCTTGGGCCGATGATTATGAAATTGCCCAAGCGTCCTATAACGCAGGGAACTTTGCAAAAGCGCACGAGATGTTCAAGGCCCTTGCCGAAAAAGGAGATGCAGATGCACAGAGTACGCTTGGCATCATGTATGTACAGGGCGAGGGAGTCTCACAAGACAAACAAAAGGCAATTGCATGGTGGCGGAAGGCTGCTGAGCAAGGTCATTCTCGCGCACAAAACAATTTAGGCGACCTCCTGGCAAATGACACATCTGGATTGAGGGATGACGTTGAAGCCGTTAAATGGTGGACTTCTGCCGCCTTGCAGGACGATGACAAAGCCCAAACCAGCCTGTGTTTTATGTACGCGAAAGGACGAGGCGTTAAAAAGGACTTGGACAAGGCTATGGAATGGTGCGTGAAAGCGGCGAATGCGGGAAACCAAGATGCCTTATACAACATAAGGTTCCTCGCATCACAAAAGACGAAGTGAAGCCCAACAGCGTACCTAACATGCAGATGAACACCGACAGCTCTCCAGCTGGATATCTTCATCGTTAGGCATCTTCACATGGACCCAGGTCTTATCGGAATTTTTGTCCTTTGTTCAGCCACGCTGGTATTGCTGCTTAGCGTGGCATGGGCCGTCAACAAGGTAATCAAGCGTCCCCTGCTAAACGGGGCTGCGGTCTTCTTTTGGCTGTTAATCGCCACCATCATTGGATTGCTTGCTTATCAGTGGTCATTGCCCCATGTGACGGAACGAATGGCCTACTACGCTGGCAAGTCTATTGCAGCGGTAGCGCCGGTTCTACTTGTCGCTTTTGTTCTTATGCGTCGCTTTCGGGCGGGACGGGTCGTCCGGGATGACGGAGCGAGAAAAACCTGACATGACAATGAACACGGGCGGCAAGGCCGCTGGCTATCCGAAACGTTACCGCTGATGAAACAAAGTCCGCTGCTCGAGTTTAATTCCGATGGGTTCACCACTGCTCCCGGCGAGGACGAGGCCACCAACCCGGGGATTTTTGGAAAGTCGCTCGCTGAATGGCTTTCTTACGAACTTTGTGCAAGTGGACTTGCCGCCGGGGAGGCGTTCGCTGAAGACTTTGGGTGGTGTATTCCAGTTGATTCGAAACCGCACGCGCTCTACGTTGTCTGTGCGAGTACCGACGACCAAGCGAGTTCCTGGCGCGTCTTTGCTTTCGCTGAGGGTGGATTCATGGGGCGAGTATTTGGAAAAGACACCCGACAAGAAGACGTAGAACGCGTCTACGATGCGGTTAAGGCGATGCTCATTGGTAGGCCAGATGTTCATGATGTATCGGAGGGACGCGCATGAGCCCTGGACAATCAATCGACAGTGACATCTGCGCTGCCGACCATCTCAAACTTTAGCTGCCCAACTATGCTCAAGATACTTCGTTCTATTTTCGGTGGCGACCGTAAGGGCACAGAAGAATTTGCACTGAATTCCGAGGCTCAGGTACTTCCGTCTGAATTGCGCTTGCCCGAGAAGGACCAGTGCTTTCCGTTTGCAGATCACGTGAAGTTTCATCTGAATCTTCCATTGGTTGACTGGGATGCCGTTCACGCATGGATAGAAAACCTTGATACTGAAGATGTGCAGGCAAAGGCCTGGACAATGGCTGAGCATGCCTGGCTAACTCATCTTCAAGCTGCTCTCGGAAATCGCTATCACTTGATTCACTCCGATACTGCAATCCTGTTATCACCCCTTGAAAAGAATGTTGCGAACGCCACAATTGAGTTTATGGGTCGGACCTTGAAGCGGGTTATTAAGGTGTTGGATGGTATTGCTGATGTTTCTCCGTGGGGAAAGGACATTCTTATTGTTTTCGAGAATGAGGATCAATACTACGACTATGTGTCCTATTACTATCCTGAGGACGGAGAGTTTGCGTTCAGCGGCGGTATGTTTATCTCTGCAGGGTGCTCTCACTTCGTAACAGTGCAATCGGACTTGCGAACCGTGGAACCAGTCATTGCGCATGAAATGACCCATGCATGCCTTTCCCATTTACCTATTCCCCTTTGGTTGAATGAAGGATTGGCTGTCAATACCGAACATCGACTGACCGGCAAACCTGCCAGCCTCTATTCGCCACAGGAGATGCGGGCAAAGCACTTGGCATTTTGGGATGCTGAAAAAGTGCAGGAATTCTGGTTCGGCAAGTCCTTCTCAAGGACAGATGACGGCAACATGCTTTCATACGACCTTGCCAGAATACTAGTGGAAACGTTCTCCAAAGACTGGGCTAGCTTCAAACAGTTTGTGATTGAAGCAAAATGGCAAGATGGTGGTGCCGAGGCAGCCCGACTATATTTAGGCGGTAGTCTTGGAGACTATGTGTCTTCTCTACTCGAAAAAACCAGTTCTGCAGAATTTGAGCCGGCTCTCGAAGAGTCGGAAAATCCATCAACCGCTGCAGCATGCGCTACCTCGTCGATGGACCGGGCCCAGCAACAACAAGCTACCGCTTTGCGGCAGTTGTTGAGTCTCCGTTAGATTTACATAAAGACGCACATTATGCGTATCTGGATTGCTTCGATCTCCGCAGTACTTGTCCAGCCAGTAGTGTTCATGGCTCGCATTGCACCGGCTTTTGCAGCATCTGAGTCTTTAAATGGTCTGGGTTTTGTTTTATTGATGGTTATGGCAGTAGGCGCGGCCGCTGTATTATTTTTGGGAATTCCGGCGTTTGTTTTGCTTCATAAATATCAACGGGATAGTTGGGTGTCATTGGGCATTCTCGGATTTTTGCTTGCTGCTCTGCCAGTTGCGGTGTTTTCATGGCCTCGGCGGATGGAGGGTTATTCGGCGGGCGGGACCTGGCACGGTCGATATGTAAAAATGTATGTTGATGGAACACCAACCGATTACGCTTGGCTTGCGTACCTCGAAAACATTGCATATTTCGGTCTGCATGGTCTGATCGGGGCTCTTGTTTTCTATGCGGTCTGGCGCAAGTTGGGCGGCTCTCACATTTCAATCGATTCCGACAGCTACGCCGTGGGTCATCCCAAACTTTAAGTGCCCTTCCTTACCCCTTATGCTCAACTTCCGACATCAGTTCCTCGTCATTGCTGCTCTCGGCGTATGCGCCTTAACCCTGGCGCAAGACATTTCTCCGAGTCCGCCATCTCGCCCGATAGGTTCTCCAATCAATGGTTGCCTTGCGCTTACCTATCCGATCATCGCACGGAAGGACGAAGCGGAAGGTGCCACGCATGTTTCTCTAACGGTTCTACCGTCAGGTGCGGTTACTGACGTCACCGTATCGAAGGCAAGTGGCGCTAGCCGGGCGCACCAGGCGCTGGACAAAGCGGCCGTCAAAGCGATTTCCGGATGTGTTTATGCTGAAACTCCTGGCTTCAGCGCAAGGACGGGGATACTACAAATAGTGTGGCAATTGGAGCCAGCTGTCACAAACAGCAGTAATAGCGACCACGAGCCTCAATCATCGAGCGAGCGCAAGTCTGGGGGCGAGCCACCTGGGGCCGCTCATCCCGGACGCTGACCGTTCCGGCTGTGATTTCTTGGAGGGTTTTCTAGCTTGTATGGAGGTAGTCGATGATTGGCTCTAACGCGGCGCGGAACACCGTCGCTTCGCATTAGTAAGCTCGACGTGAGACCGCGCACAAATCCCGTTTAAGATAAAGCACGTTACGAAGCATTTTTATTCCAAAGACCATGAAAATGCCTGGACTGATAATGTTGCGCTTTTTCGCACAACCTCGTTAGAGGTGACGAGAGCAAATCCATCATGAAAAAATTCATACTCCTGGCGTTACTGGTCTTCACCGGCTACAAGCTTCACCAGAATGGCTATTCCTTCACCTCCGCCAAGGGAGCCTTCGACAAGGACGGCAGGCCGATGGTGGTGCTGTTCAACGGTCCCGGCTGTGCCGAGCATTGCGAAGCCATCCGTGCAGTTTTGAAAAGCCGCGGTGCCAATTTCGAGGAAATCAGCGTGGCTGGGGACGATGGTGCGCCGGTCAAGAACAAGTACGGCGTCAGCCAGTTTCCCACGACGCTGATCGGCAAGCGGGAGATCGTGGGAGCCGACATTATGCAGATCACGGCCACGCTGGCGGAAACCTTTGGCAAGGATATGCTGACGCGGATGGAGAGCATGGCCATGGACAATCACTTCGACGACGGTGGACGCGCCAAGGTGGTGATGTATGCGACCAGCTGGTGCGGCTACTGCAAGCAGCAGCGCGAGTATTTTGCGGATAACGGCATTGCCTATGAAGAGATCGACGTGGAAGAGTCGAGCTCGAATCAGCTGATGTACAGCGCGCTGAAGGGAACCGGCTATCCGTTGACCTATGTCGGCTACCGGCGTTTTTCAGGGTATAAGGAAGGCGACATCAAGTCGGCGGTCAACGAATTGGCGAAAGCCGGCCCGAGGCGATGACGAGCGGGCGGTTGAACGAATGTTGAATCAGGACAAGCGTATCACTGCGACGGAATACTGGCTGTGAGGTGTCGGGAAGGGCCGTTTTTCGCTGCCGTGTCGATAACATTCAAAGAAGGCGCCGTTGCCATTCAAGCTTTTATGCGTGAGCAGCCTCGTCCTCCAGGTCATCTCAGCGGGCTACCTGCGGCGTCAGCCAAACTTCAAGATTAGCTAACAACACCGGGTGGGCTCTCGGCTAATCTTTCCATCTTGTCCGACCTTCTTCTCTTCGTTGAGTTCGGTTGGCAGGCAATCGGCAATCCAGCTTGGATGTGCTACTGACGCTTCATGTCATCAAACGACGTGTTAGTGCAAAGCCGGCTATCTGTCGGATTTCTTTACATTCCGATCGTCGAACCTATTTAATCTCTTTGAAAATCATGCTGTTATATCCTTGGCACAACATTTGCTGTCGTACAACGCAATTCACTTCATACCAAGGATTACCGAATGATCAAAATCAAAAAGTTGCTCGCGAGCATTGCAATTCTCGGCGCCACCATAGGACAGGCGCATGCAAGCATTGTATTTTCCTTTTTCGAATCTGGCAGCGATGTAGTAATGCAGTCTTTCGGCGTCCTGAACACGGCCAATTTGGTAAGCGTTTCGGTATCTGGCTGGGGTGGGACTGGCGTTGAAACAAACACCCCGCCGCAGTCGGACATCATGGGCGACACTTCCATGGGCGGTGTGAATGCAGCGTTTGGCTTCCATGCTGGTACCGACCTCAGCCCATGGATCGGTACCATGTTCACTAATAGCAACTTCAACTGGTCATCGAGCGGCACGACCCAATTTACGACTTACTACCTTTCAGGCGGAGTGCGTACGCCCGGCATCGGCATATCCACTTCCGATCTGGTTGGGAATTTATGGACACCCAATGTGTCGTGGACCGCAGCTGGCACATTCGCGAGCCTTGGTCTGACGCCTGGTATTTATACCGTTTCGGATGCTCTGACCAACGAGTCCATCTCGATTCAGATCGGAACTGCGCGAGTTCCGGAGCCCGGTACCATCGCCCTTTTGGGATTGGGCCTTGCTGGCTTTGCTTTATCGCGGTGTAAAAAGAAAGCCTGACAAGCGCATTATTTTGAAGAAGAAGCACAAAAAGAAGCGGGGCATAAGCTCCGCTTCTTTTTTGTCGGTGATGTTACGCACTGACTTGGTCAAGTCTCGCCCATACCGTTCAGAACGAACGCTTAAGATTGAATAATCATGCCTTGATTGTCGATGCGTGATCCAATGCACTCAATGACAATCCGGCACATCCTGATCCAGATAAATCTCAAACGCAATGCTGCGTGCCGCCTTGGTGATGTGTTGATTTAAATATCGGCTGCTGCGCCATTCCGCAGTGACCTGCCTGAGGAACGTTTCGGTGCGTGTGTCGCCGGCTGGCACGGCGAAGACCAGCGTATGACGCGGACCAGTCGGCAGGCGGGCGGAGAACTTCTTCCATTCCGGCAGCTTCAGCATTTCTTCCAGCAATACATCGTCATGGACCGCCGCATCGCAGGTGCCGATGCGCAGGTTCAGCAAGGCGTCGGTGGGTGATTTGTAGACCTGCTCGATGGCGCCGTATTTCGATGCGATGGTGCCGACGTAGCGCCCGCCTTCGGCGACGCAGACCTTGCGGTCCTTCAGGTGTTCCCAGGTTTTGATGGTGGTGTCGGTGCGCATGATGGCCATCGGGCCGGCGCGGTAACCGGTCGGCACGGCGATGGCGTTGCGCAGTGGGTTGGCATCGGTGACGATGGCCAGCGCGATGTCGGCCTTTCCCGCTGGCGTGAATGGCGTTGCGGCATTCGGGTCGGCGCGGACGGTAGTGAGCGGCAGGTTGAGGCGTTTGGCGGCGTCGTCCGCCAGCGCGGTGTCGATGGCTTCGGGGGTGCGGAACTTGGTGCCGGCCTTGTACTCGGGCACGACATGGTCGACAGCGGCGACCAGCTTGCCGCGCTGCCTGGCGCGGTCCAGCGCGCTGTCCGCGGTGGCGGCCGTGCACGCGCTTCCGAACAGTGCCGCAAGGACAGCTGCGGCAATGCGGGACGCATGTGTCGACACGGTATGCATCACACGTACTGGTAGCGCAGCACCCGGTGCTTGAGGTTTTCCAGCAGGAGCTGGTCGATCAGCGGCGCGAGGATGGCGATGGCGAGGATGCTGGTCATCACGCCGACCATGTCGGCGGTTTCGCCGGCGTAGCTGAGGCTGCGGCCCAGGCCCTTTCCGAAACCGATCAGCATCTCGCAGGAGATGAGCGCCCGCCATGCATTGCCGAATGCAAGCTGGGCGCCGGTGATCAGCTCGGGCATGACTGCCGGCAGGTAGACCCGGCGCAGCATGTCCCAGCGCGACGCGCCCATGACGCGCGCCGCCGACACATGCACATGCTGCACGTTTTCGGTGGCGTTCATGACCGACAGCGCGGCGGGGAAGAAGGCCGCGACAGCCACGACCACGATGATCGGCAGGCTGCCGAATCCCATCAGGATCAGGAACAGCGGCACCCAGGCGATCGACGGGATCGATTGCAGGATGATGATGGCCGACTTGAGGACTTCACGGAAGAAGAACAGCACCGCGCCGATCAGGCCGAACGCAATGCCGAACAGCATTGCCGAGCCGTAGCCGGCACCGAGGCGACCGAGGCTGCCCCAGAGTGCGGCGCGGAAATTTTCCGTCTGCACTTCCTGCCACAGGCGGACGATCACGGTCGGCACGTCCGGCATCAGGAAGTCGGGCAGTGACCATGCCGCGACCTGCCAGCCTAACAGGATGAAAACCACTGCCAGCGCGAAGGCGAGTTTTTTGTTGTTGCCGGTGAGGGCCGTTCTGGTGCTCATAATGGATGCCACATTAAATAATTACAGCTTGCGTTCCTTCTGCCAGCTCAGGTCGAGGATGCTCTTGACTTCGAACGGCTTGCCGTCGCGTGTCTTGAGCGAGCCCTGCGCCTGGAGAATGTCGGCGATTTCCTGCATGCGCGCTTCTTCCTTCGGCGTCACAAGCGGGCTGAAGGTCTGGCTCTTGATCGCACCGGTGATGACGGTTTCGCGCGGCAGGTCGCCCTTGTTCAGCGTCTTGAGCGTCGGCTCGGAAATGAAGTAGCCGGCGATCAGCTTGGACGCCTCTTCAGGCTTCTTCTGCAGGAGGTCGATTGCTTCCTTCTGCGCATCGAGCGATTTCCACAATGCATCCTTGCGCTTCTTGATTATGTCGCCGGAGGTGATGACGACCATGCACGGGAATGGCCAGACTTCGCCGATCTCGTAGATCTGCTTCACGGGAGCGATCAGTTGCGCAATGCTGGCCTGCGGCTCGAAGAGGAAGGCGGCGTCGACGCGCTTGCCGACCAGCGACTGGACCGCGACCTGCGGGCTGACGCCCATGACATTCACATCGTCGGGCTTCAGTCCGGCATCACGGAACACGACGCCCTTGAGGACGGTGTCGGCAGTGCTGCCTTCGGCCTGCGATGCGAGTGTCTTGCCCTTGAGGCCGGCGATGTTCTTGATGCCGGTGTCTTCGCGCACCAGCATCGCGTGGTAGCCGTGCTGCGCGCCGCTTACCACCTTCAGGTCCGCGCCCTTGGATGCCCAGGCCACCGCATTGGTGAAGCCGAGCACGCCGGAGTCGAGCTGGCCGCCGACGATGGCCTTGATCAGGTCGGTGCCGGACTTGAATTCGACCAGCTCGACATCGAGGCCCTGCTTCTTGTACAGGCCTGCTTCGTAGGCGACGATCGCCTGCGCATCGTCCATCACGCGCAGATAACCCACCTTGAATTTTTCGGCGGCATAGGCCTGCGCGGTAAATAATGTGGCGGCGAAGACGGTCAGCGCCGAAGCCAGCAATCGAGAGGTTTTCATACTTCGACTCCTTCCAGTGATTTAGCAAGTTCGTCCTGCTCGGCGTGGATACCGAGCAGGCATAAGATTTCACGGCGCATTGCCGCGAACTCGGAGAGATCGTGGGTTTTGTCGTGGTGCGACAGGGTGAATTCCTTCAGCACGGTGGCCGGACGCTGGCTGAACACCAGGATGCGATCAGCCAGGAACAGCGCCTCGTCGACGTCATGGGTAACCAGCAGCACGGTCGGGCCGGCTTCCCGGATCAGGTCGCGCAGCACATCCTGCAGCGTCATGCGCGTGAGCGCATCCAGCGCGCCGAACGGCTCATCGAGCAGCAGCACTTTCGGCCGCGTGATGAAGGCGCGGGCCAGCGCGGCGCGCTGGCGCATGCCGCCGGACACCTGGTGCGGGTAGTAATCTTCGAAGCCTTTGAGCGCCACTTTGTCCAGCCATTCAAATGCCTGGATGCGTGCTTTCTTCTTGTCGATCTTCTGGAATTCCAGCGCCAGCGCAACGTTCTGCGCCAGTGTCAGCCACGGATAGAGGGCGTTTTCCTGGAACATCAGCATGCGTTCCGGGTTCGGGCCTTCGACCGGACGGCCGCCTGCCAGCATGTTGCCGCCACTGGGCTTTTCCAGGCCGGCGGCGATATGCAGCAATGTCGATTTGCCGCAGCCGGACGGGCCGACCAGCGCAACCAGCTGGCCTTCCTCGATCTCGCGGCTGAAATCGTCGATGACGTGAAGGCCGGAAAAACTTTTCGCTACATGGTTAAACGACAGCTTCATTCAAATGTTCCTTTCGCCACGGGGCGAGGAGGTGAATGGGGAACGGGATTCAGCTAAATAGAACGGCGTGAGAAAAACGGTGGTAATTGTAATGCCAAACGCATCTTTAATTACTTTTGGCTATAACGCACCTTCGCACTTTAATAATTCCGTATGTGCATAGCAACGATATTTAGCTGCTTTGCTTATTCGCTATACGCATAAGCAACCCGAAAATTAACGTTTTTTCAACTAACGAACCGATATTCAGTTTGATAGCTTTGACGCAGTACGATGGATATCACGTCGATACAGTTCCGTATTTGGGACAGGTCGAGCTCGCCACAGGTAATTTGGACCTCGTTAGCGGCGATGGTCGCGGTAGCTATTTGGCCGTATCAGGGTGAAATGATCAGTGGGATAACAGCATCGGCACAACGCAGGCAACCCCCTTGCAGGTGCGTGTTACGATCAAAAGCGCCGGCTCCTTGCAGGAGCTTGCACTGCAGGCGCAAGGATTGCACCATCGTTATTCGCCACGCCGGGAGAAACATGAAGAAGATCGCTTTTTCTGGAACGCTCGATCCGATCACCAATGGGCACATGTGGGTCATCGGCGAAGCGCTGGCGATCGCCGATGAGGTGATCGTATTCCTGTCAGAGAATCCGCTCAAGAAACCGCGTTTCCCTGCCGACATGCGCAAGAAGATCATCGAACGCAGCGTGGCGGAGCGGGGCTGGCAGCACGTGCAGGTCGTGATCGTCAACGGCGACTACACCGCGCGCGCGGCGAAAAAGCATGGCATCGATTACCTGATCCGCGGCATCCGCAACAATGCCGATTTCGACTACGAAAACCTGATCCAGCAAACGAACGTCGATGTACTTAGCGGCGCCAAGACCATTTTCGTGATGCCGCCGCGGGACCTGGGTTCGGTCAGCTCGAGTTTCGTCAAGGCCCTGGAGGGACCGGTGGGATGGCACTGGCACATGAAGAAATTCGTGCCGAAGCCGGCGTATGAAGCATGGATTTCCGGCTGGCTCCGTGACGAATGGAATGCGCTGTGGCCCGACGCGCCGGCGAGTGGCGGTGCGCATGCCGCGCCGTCCGCGTGGTTCGATGTGCTGACCGGCGATAGCTGCTATGGGGCCGGCACGCGCCGCTATCACAACATCGAGCATCTGGTGCATGGCCTGACCGAGTTGCAGGTCTGGGCCGCCGATTCGGGCGCGTCGCCCGAGGCGCTTGCCGCGCTCAAGAAGGCGTTCTGGTTCCACGACGCGGTGTACGAGCACGAGCCGGCGCGGGCAAGCAACGAGGAAGCCAGCGCCGGAATGTGGCTGGACAGTGGACTGGGCATGCGGTCGGGCGATGCGCAATGCGTGGCCGACCTGATACGCGCGACCGATCATTTCCAGGAATCATCGATCACCCATCCACTCAAACAGGTGATGCTGGGCGCCGACCTGGCGATCCTCGGGCAGGACGACGAAGTTTACGATGCGTATGCGCAAGGAATCCGCATGGAATACGGTCATGTACCGACGGAGGTGTACCGCGCGCATCGCTGCACGGCGCTGGCACATTTGCATGCCAAGGCACAGGTGGGAATGCTTTACTGCGACGCCTACTTCGCCGGGCAATATAACGACCGGGCAATGGCCAACATGGGAAGGGAAATCGCCGCCCTGGGCGGACAGCTTTGACGGGGCACCGGCGTGGTGCGATGCCCCGACGCGGAAGGGTAGCCGGTATCAGCCGGTAATGATGAGCTGGTTGTCGATGGATTTCACGCCTGAGACGCCGCGCACGATGGACTCGACCTTTTTACGCAATGCCATGCTCTTGATTTCCCCTTTGAGCCGCACGACACCGTCGGTGGTGGTGGCATCGATCTTGGCGCCGCTCAGTTCCGGATCGGCCGCGAGTGCCGCCTTCACCTTGCTCGAGATTTCCGCATCGCCCGACGCGGCTGCTTTCTGGGTGCCTGCCGATTGCGAACCGGACTGGCTGGCTGTTCCCGCGCAACCTGCGGCAAACACGGCGGCCAGGAGCAACGAAAGTAATTTGATGTTCTTCATTTGATATCTCCGTCAGTAAAAGTGGGTAAGCGCTTTCCGGGCAGTGCGAACTGCTGCGATGCAAGAGTGGCGTTTATTGGTGATATTGGCAATACGTAATATCACGAAGTCATGGTCATCCGGTTGCCGCAGCGCCGGCGGGTAATTCATAAACAGTATGTCAAGTATCGATATTCCAATCTGTTCCAAATCAGATCGGTCGTACTTGGCCGCATTCCTGTTGCGTCGACGCCCCGAACCGGGTGGACGAACCGGATTACCCGACAGGTCGCCTGTCTTTCCCGCCGTCACCGCGCTCGATGGTGCGAATTCCGCTCGATGCCGGGCGCAGCGCCGACACGATCATCTCCAGCGCCCTTTCCGGCTGCGCGCCACCGCACATGAAGATATCCGCCGCGGCGAAGCCGCATTCCGGCCAGGTGTGAATGGAGATATGAGATTCCGCCAGCAGAACCACGCCGGTGACGCCCTGCCCGGTGCCGAAGGTATGAAAGTGGCTGTAGATGATGGACGCGCCGGCGGCAACGGCGCTTCGCCTGAGCAGGTTTTCCAGCGCCGCCGGATCGGTCAGCTGATCCGGCGCGATGCCGTGCAGGTCGGCAATCAGGTGGATGCCGGACGATTGATGCTGCTCGGGATTCATTTATGCCACCCGCCGCCCCACGACCCGCCCGTTGATCCGGAATTGGAACTCCAGGTGCTGCCGCCACCGCCGCCATAGCCGCCCTGCCCCGGCAACAATAATTTGCTCCAGCTCATCAC
>NZ_DAIUCO010000063.1:0-21268 GCF_036846085.1 Noviherbaspirillum sp.
TGCGCATACCGCCCAGGACCATGGCTTCCACCAGATCGATCGACGGCGTGTTCTTTTCAAACCCCGGTCCGAGGATGGCGCCGGGAAGAATGGTTACCAGATTGACGTTGCGCTCCCCGGCCACCCGCCATGCGGCTTTTTCTCCTTCCGTTTTTGCGCGTACATACGGCACACGCAAGTCATTGGTCCATTGACTTTCATCTACGGGCGGGGCGCCGGGCAGCGTCAACGGCAACGTGACCACCGAAGACGTCAGTATGACTTTCCGCACGCCGGTGTCCGCCGCGCATTGCACCACCATCGCGGCTCCCTTGACCGAGCTCTCGAAAATTTCCTGGGCGTGCCCTGTTGTGATGTAGGCATATACCGCTGCCGCATGAAACACCAGCTCCATTCCATCCATGGCCGCTTTCATCTGATCGCTGCGGCTCAGTTCCGCTTCCACGATCTCCACGCCTGGAAATGTTCGCAATCGCGCTGTTTTGCTGGTGTCCGTGACGGATCGGACACTTGCGCGGACCGAGTGGCCGGCATCGACCAAAGCGGAAACAAGATTAAACCCAAGATGTCCGTTTGCTCCTGTCACAAGTACTCGCATGGCACACCTCGAAAGTGAGATTGTTACCCAGATGAACTTGTCGATGAAAGCCGGCTCTGGAAAACCGCTGCACGGAAAAGCGATGAGGATGAAGGTAGTCTACGAAGCGCGGTGGGTCTTACAAGGTTTTTCTTCATAAATCAGAACGCGACTCCGGGGACGTCAGTGGCGCTGATTTGTCGAAGTGGGCAGTGGGCGCAGCGTTCCTGCCGAAGTGCAACGGGTACGGCAAAAGCTCACCGCTTGCCGAACATCATCTGTTCCGCCAGCAAGCGCTTGGCCGGCTTGATCGCGTCAACGAGCCCGAGCGATACGCCCAGCATCGCCTGCGTCAGAGCGCCATCCGGAGCGCTCGCAAAAATTTGCGCCATCGTGTCGGTAATGCGGATCGTGAGGCTGCGGTCGCTCTGGCGCTGTGTCACGAAGCGTTGGAGTGAGCCAGGCGATATTTCCCTGGAAAGCAATTGCGCAAGCACGATGGCGTCGCGCAAGCCAAGGTTCAAGCCCTGGCCGGCAACCGGATGCAGCGTCTGCGCCGCATTGCCGATGGCCACCGTTCTTGCGGAAACCGTGTTCTGCGCATTCAGGCCGAGAGGAAAGGCGGCGCGTGGCGTCACTGACGTAAAGCGCCCCAGGCGCGAGCCGAATGCGCTTCCCAGTTCTGCGAGAAAAGCGGCATCGGACAGGGTCTGCAGTTGCGCGGCGGTGTCGGGGCGGACACACCAGACCAGCGCATAGCCGTCATCCTGCGGCAGTAATGCGAGCGGGCCTTCAGCGGTAAAGCGCTCGAATGCCCGGTGGGCAATCGCCGCACTGACGTCGACATGCGCAATGATGGCGGTTTGCCGGTAGTCGCGCCGAATCGATTTTTCCGCCTGGTCGGAAAATGCGCCGCCCTCCGCCTGCACCATGATCTGCGCCGTGAGTGGCGTACGGTCGTCAAACTGCAGTTCGACTTCGCCGGCATGGTCGGTCGATCGCGTCACATGCGCCGGGCGCAGGGAGTCTACCGAAGTGCGTTGCAGTTCCTTCGCCAGTGCGGTGACCAGCGTACCGTAGCGGGTGACATAGCCGAGGGCCGGGACGCCATGCTCTTCCCGCGTGATGAGCGTGCGGCCGAAGTGGCCGCGACGGGAAACATGGATCTGGTGAATCTCGCTGGCGGCAAGCGGCCATGCACCGATCTGTTCGAGTATCTGGCGGCTGCCGAACGACAAGGCAATCGAACGCGGGTCCTGCGTGGCCTGCTCGACGGGTTTCGCGTCGATCACCGCGATGCGCGATGCCGGGAGACCGCGCTTGACCAGCAACAATGCCAATGCGAGTCCGACCGGCCCCCCGCCGCAGATTGCAATGTCGTAATCGGTCGTCATCGCGCGATCAGTGCCGCATCAGTGCTTCGATATCTCCCACGCTTTTCGGCACGCCGCTGGTGAGAATCTCGCAACCGTCAGCCGTGACCAGCGCGTCATCCTCGATGCGGATGCCGATGTGCCAGAACTGTTCCGGCACGTCGTCGGCCGGCCTGACATAGATGCCGGGCTCCACCGTCAGCACCATGCCGGGCTGCAGCGCGCGCCAGGGCTTCTCTTCGCCCGGCGCAACGTTCAGGGCGTCGCGGTATTCGCCGACATCATGCACATCCATGCCCAGCCAGTGGCCGGTTCGATGCATGTAGAACTGCCGGTAGGCGCCTTTCTCGATCACGTCTTCCAGGCCGCCGACCTTGTTCTTGTCGAGCAGGCCGGTGTCCAGCATCCCTTGCGCGAGCACCCTGACCGCCGCATCGTGCCCGGACATGAAATGCTTGCCCGGACGGGTGTCGGCGATGGCGGCTGCCTGCGCGGCCAGTACGATCTCGTACAGCGCCTTCTGCGGGCCGCTGAACTTGCCGTTGCCGGGAAAGGTCCGGGTGATGTCGGAGGCATAGCTGTCGAGTTCGCAGCCGGCATCGATCAGCACCAGGTCGCCGTCCCTGATCTCGGCGTCGCCTGCGCGATAGTGCAGCACGCAGGCATTGGCGCCGGTGGCGACAATGGAGCCGTAAGCCGGAAACTGCGATCCGTGGCGGCGGAATTCATGCAGCAGCTCGGCTTCAAGCTGGTATTCCCGCAGGCCGGGGCGCGACGCGCGCATCGCGCGGCAATGCGCTTCGGCGGAGATCGCCGCCGCGCGCCGCATCAGGGCGATTTCGTCCGCGTCCTTGAACAGCCGCATCTCGTCGAGCAGCACATGCACGTCATGCACCGCCGACGGCGTCGCCACCCCTGCGCGCGCTTGCATGCGCACCGCCTGCAGCCATTGCTGAATGCGGGTATCGAGCTTGTGGTCGCTGCCGAGCGAATAGAACAGCGCAGGCGCATCGGCCATCAGCTTGGGCATTTCGGCGTCCAGCGCCTCGATGGCAAATGCGGCGTCGAAACCGAATTTCTCGCGCGCCGCCTGCGGGCCGTAGCGATAGCCATCCCAGATCTCGCGCTCGAGGTTCTTGTCACGGCAGAACAGGATGGCCTGGTCGGTCTTGCCGGCGACCAGCACGATGACCGCTTCCGGCTCGGTGAAGCCGGACAGGTAGTAGAAGTAACTGTCGTGGCGATAAGGATAATCCGCATCGCGGTTGCGCATCACTTCGGGCGCGGTCGGAATGATGGCCACGCCGCCGCCTTTTTCATGCATGTTGGCGAGCAGTCTTGCGCGTCGGTCGGCATAGGGTTTCATGGTTTCATTCTTTCAACGATGGGTGCATTCAATTGCGCCAGGCGCTCCGGTGTGCCGACGTCGGTCCAATCGCCGCGATACAGTTCTCCGCCGACCTGGCCGCGCGTCGCATACTCGCGCAGGATGGGTGCAATCTGCGCCGATTGGCCGGCTTCGATGGCATCGAAAATTTCCGGCCGGTAGACACCGATGCCGGAAAACGTATGGCGCGGGTCGCCTTCATTGGCGATCGAGAAGCTGTGCAGCGCGAAATCGCCTTTCGGGTGATGCGCCGGATTCTTCACCAGGTAGAGCCAGGCCACATCGCGTTTATCGGCGGGATGCGGGTTGCCCCACATGTCGTTGTCCTGCAGCGCGGTCTTGACCTGTTCGTAATCGAAATGCGGGCAATACACATCGGCGGCGATCGCAACGAAAGGATCATCGCCCAGCAGGTGGCGCGCCTTCGCAATGCCACCGGCGGTTTCGAGCGCGGTGCCTTCTGCCGAGTAGACGATATGCGCGCCGAATTGCGCGCCGTCGCCGAGCGCTTCCTCGATCATGTGGCCGAGATGCGCATGGTTGATCACGATATCGGTGATGCCTGCACGCACCAGGTTCAGGATATGCCAGACGATCAGGGGCCGCCCGCGCACCTTCAGCAGGGGCTTCGGGCAGGTATCGGTGAGCGGACGCATGCGCTCGCCGCGGCCGGCTGCGAAAATCATGGCTTTCATTGGTGTGCCTTAATCAGAAGGTCTGCCGGTCAGAAGGTGTAACCGACCTGCGGCGCTTTTTCTTCGAGCTGGTCCAGCAGCCGTACCAGCGGCATCAGTTCCTTGTAGCGGGCAGCGACCTTGCGGGTGTATTCCATCACCAGCGGCAGGTCCTTGAGATAAGCATCCTTGCCGTCGCGATGGAACAGCCGGGCGAAGATGCCCAGTACCTTCAAGTGCCGCTGCACGCCCATGAACTCGAAGTCCTTGTAGAAGGCGTCGATGTCACTGTTGACCGGAAGGCCGGCGCGCTTGGCGAGTTCCCAGTAGCGGATCGCCCAGTCGAGCACCATTTCCTCGTCCCACTGGATGTAGGCGTCGCGCAGCAGCGATACCAGATCGTAGGTGATCGGGCCGTACACCGCATCCTGAAAATCGAGGATGCCGGGATTGCCCTTCTGCATCACCATCAGGTTGCGGGAATGATAATCGCGATGCACGTACACCTGCGGCTGCGCCAGGTTGTTGGCGAGAAGGGCGTCGAACACCTTGTTCAGTTCGGCGGTCTGCTTGTCGTTCAGCGTGACGCCGAGGTGCTTGCCGATATACCAATCCGGGAACAGCGTCAGCTCGCGCAGCAGCAGCGCGCGGTCATATTCCGGCAATACGTCCGGCCTGCTCTGCGACTGGATCAGCACTAGCGCTTCGATTGCATCGAGATACAGCTTGTGGGCGGTGTCGTGATTCAGTTCGTTGAGGTAGGTCGTCGCGCCGAGGTCCGACAGCAGCAGGAAGCCGTTGTCGACATCCTGCGCCAGGATGCGGGGTACGGACACGCCGGCTTCGCCGAACAGCTGCGCGACATGGACGAACGGGCGCACATCTTCCTGCGGTGGCGGGGCGTCCATCACGATCAGCGTTGCATCGGCATCGGATCCCGACGCGGAATCGGCATCAACACGGAAATAACGGCGGAAACTGGCATCGGAGGAAGCGGGACGGATCGAATCCACGTTGACCGGATTGCCCGGCAGTGCGGACAACCATTGCTTTAATTGAACGAGACGGGGATCGGGGGAGTGCTCTAGGGACATGGACAATACGGTTGAGGGCAGTGAGTTCCCATATAATAAGGGATTCAACTCAAAAAATCGCCTGCCAGCCTTTCTTTTCATGACCTGGTTTCCCGCATTTCCTCCCTCGCAACGCCTGCTTCGTTACCTGACTGCAATCGTTGCGGCGGCATCGGCCCCATCGCTCGTGGCAGCGCAGAATTCCCCCAAAGGCATCACCGAAGAAGAAAAAAATGCACCCGCGAATGTCAGTGCCGAAAAAATGACCGGCCGTCCCGATCGCGACGTGGTGCTCGAAGGCGATGTCGAGATCATCCGCGGTCCCACCACCGTCAATGCCGATAAGGCAACCTACCGCGTGGCGGAAGATGAAGTGGAAGCGGTCGGCAATATCCGCATGCGCCGCTTCGGCGATACATACACCGGCGACGAGTTGCGGTTCAGGATGGATGCGGGCGAAGGCTATGTGCTGCGCCCGACCTATCAACTGGAATTGAACAATGCCCAGGGAAGCGCCGAGCGGATCGACTTCGAAGCGCGCGACCGCGCCACGATCACGGAAGGCTCGTACAGCACCTGCGAAGGCCCCGATCCCGACTGGTACCTCAAGTCCGGGCGGCTCAACCTCGATTCCGGCCGGGATATCGGCACCGCCTACAACACGGTGGTCTACTTCAAGGGCGTGCCCATCCTTGCCGCGCCGGCGATGTCCTTTCCCTTGTCGGACGCACGCAAGTCGGGCCTGTTGCCGCCGACGGTCGGCACCACCAACACCGGCGGCCTGGAAATCACCCAGCCGTATTACCTGAACATCGCACCCAACCGCGACCTGACGCTCTACCCGCGCCTGATTGCGAAGCGTGGCCTGCAGCTTGGCGCCGAAGGACGTTACCTGGGCGAAACCTATGGCGGCCAGACGAGCGTGGAAGTATTGTTCAACGACCGGCAAAGCGGCACCGACCGCTATGCGATTTCGTCGGTGCATACGCAAAGCCTCGCACCCGGCCTGTCCTACTCGTGGAACCTCAATTCCGCTTCGGACGACAACTATCCAAGCGACTTCGCGCGATCCATCACCAATGCATCGCAGCGGCTGCTGCCGCGCGACATGAACCTGTTGTATGGCAGCACCTACTGGAGCGCGTCGGCCCGGCTGTCGAACTTCCAGGTATTGCAGGATCCTGTCGTGCCGATCATCCGCCCGTATGACCGGCTGCCGCAACTGACCTTCCAGGCGGGACGGCAGGATGTGGCCGGGTTCGACTGGACCGTTGATTCCGAGCTGACGCGGTTCTGGCATCCGGACCTGGTGCGCGGCGACCGCCTGTTCATCAATCCGCGCATTGCCTATCCGATCCTCCGGCCCGGGTACTTCATCACGCCGAGACTGTCCTTGCATGCCAGTGCCTACAGCGTTGACAACCGCACGCCCACGGCCGACCGCAACCTCGACCGGGTCGTGCCGACATTTTCGGTGGACAGCGGACTGGTGTTCGAGCGCGACACCAAATTCTTTGGCCAGGCAATGACGCAGACGCTGGAGCCGCGCCTGTTCTATGTGCATACGCCGTATCGCGACCAGAGCAGGTTCCCGATCTTCGATACCGCGGAAGCCGATCTCAGCTTTGCCCAGTTGTTCAGCGAAAACAGGTTCATCGGCAACGACCGCATCAGCGATGCCAACCAGCTGACCACCGCGCTGGTGTCGCGCTACATCGAGCCGAGCGGCGCCGAGCGGGCGCGCTTCGCCGTCGGCCAGCGCTTCTATTTCGACGAACAGCGGGTCACGATCGGCGGCGCGCGCAATGAAAGCCGGTCGGACCTTCTGATTTCCGCCGCCGGCCGCATATCCAACGAACTTACCGCCGAAGGCAACGTCCAGTACAGCGAAAGCCTGCGCAACACGCGCCGCGCCAATTACGGCGTGCGCTGGCAACCGGGCCCGGCCCGCGTGCTCAACGTGCAATACCGCCGCGACCAGCCGAACCGGCTGGAGCAGTTCGATGTCGCCGCCCAATGGCCCATCGCGGCGCGCTGGTACGGCGTCGGGCGGGTGAACTATTCTTTGCCGGACCGCAAGGTGGCGGAAGGCCTGCTCGGTTTCGAATACAAGGCCGACTGCTGGATCTTCCGCCTCGTCGGCCAGCGCACGCCGACCGCAACCGGGCAGGCAACGTCGGCCCTGTTTTTCCAGCTCGAGTTGAATGGTTTGACCCGTCTGGGCTCCAATCCGCTGGATGCATTGCGCTCCAGCATTCCGGGCTATCAGATGATCAACCAGCACAGCACCCCCTAACAACGCATTGCGGACTTTTCCATGAAACTTCATCGCTCCAGGCAACCATCCAGAACCGTATCGTCCGGCCTTTCGCTGGCCGGCATTTTCCTGATTGCAGCAGCGGGTGTGGTGTCCGACGCATCGGCCCAGTTCAAGCCGGGCCTCGGGCCGGGCATCCAGGCGCCTGCCGCCACGCCGGGATTTACGCCGCCCGGCGCGGTGCCGTCCGCGCCGCCGGCATCGGCGCCCGCGCAGGCCGCCAAGCCGCGGGTGCAATTGGCGGATGCCATCATTGCCGTCGTAAACAACGAAGTGATCACTTACCAGGAATTGACCGACCGGGCGCGCATGGTGGAGCGCCGCATGAAAAACCAGGGCATCGCCCTGCCGCCGCCGGCGGAATTGCAGCGCCAGTTGCTGGAGCGCATGATCGTCGATCGCGCCCAGTTGCAGCTGGCAAAGGAAGTCGGTATTCGCGTGGACGATCTCATGCTCGACCGGGCAATCTCCCGCATTGCCGAGCAGAACAAGATGTCCCTGCAGGAATTCCGCGACCGTCTCGAACGCGAAGGCACGCCGTTCAACCGCTTCCGTGAGGAAATCCGCGAGGAAATCATCCTGCAGCGGCTGCGCGAGCGTGAAGTCGACAACAAGATCCAGATCAGCGAGTCGGAGGTCGACAACTACCTCGCCGTGGACAAGAGCGCTGCGCAGAATCAGCAGGAATACAACCTGGCGCAGATCCTAGTGCGGATCCCCGAGAACGCAACGGCGGAGCAGATCGCCGAGCGCCGCAAGCGCGCGGATGAAATCCTGCAGCAAGTGAAGTCGGGGGGCGATTTCGCCAAGATCGCCGCCACCTATTCCGATTCCAGCGATGCGCTGACCGGCGGCGACCTCGGCTGGCGCAATCAGGACCGCCTGCCGCAACTGTTTGTCGACACGGTTGCCGGCTTGAACCAGGGCGACGTGTCGCCGGTGGTGAAGAGCGCAAACGGTTTCCACATCCTGAAGCTGGTCGGCAAGCGCACCGCGAGCGCCGCGGATAATCCCAATGCTGCCGCGTCGGTGCAGCAGACGCGCGCGCGCCACATCCTGATCAAGACCAACCAGGTCGTCACGCCGGCCGATGCGCGCCGCAAGCTGGTGGAGATCAAGCAAAGACTGGACAACAAGGCCGCCAAGTTCGAGGACCTGGCCAAGCTCTTCTCCAATGACCTGTCCGCATCCAAGGGTGGCGATCTGGGCTGGATCTATCCGGGCGACACCGTTCCCGAATTCGAGCGGGCGATGGACGCCCTCAAGCCCGGCGAGATCAGCGAACCGATCGAATCGCCGTTCGGCTTCCACCTGATCCAGGTGCTGGAACGCAAGAAGGACGATGTATCGAAGGAGCGTCAGCGCCTGATTGCCCGCCAGGCGATCCGCGAACGCAAGCTCGACGAGGCGACCAATGAATGGCTGCGCCAGTTGCGCGACCGTGCCTATGTCGAATACCGCTTCGACAATGTCGATGCGCGCTGATCGTTCGGTCGCAACGCCGTGAGCCGCCGTCCCGCCATCGCCATCACCTGCGGCGAACCCGCAGGCATAGGCCCGGAGATCGCGATCCGGGCGGCATGGGATCTGCGTTCCCAAATCAATGGCGTTCTCATCGGCGACTCCGCCTTCCTGTCGATGACGGCAGCCGATATCGATGCTTCGATCCGCTTGACGGCGGTATCGCTGCAGGCGGTGCGCAACAGCGGCCTCCCGGATTTTCCCGCAGGGCAAATCGCCGTGATCGACTGCCCGCTCGCGGCGCACGTCGTTCCCGGGACGCTCGATGCACGTAACGGCCGCGCGGTGCTCGACACGCTCGACATCGCGATCGAATGCGCCCTGCAGCGCCGGGTGGAGGCGATCGTCACCGCGCCATTGCAAAAAAGCACCATCAACGACGCCGGCGTTCCCTTCACCGGCCATACCGAGTACCTCGCCGAAAAAACCGGCACGCCGCAGGTTGTCATGATGCTTGCCGGCGGCACGCCGCCGCTGCGGGTGGCGCTGGCGACGACCCACCTCGCATTGAAGGATGTGTCGGCGGCCATCGGTTTCGACAGCCTGATGCGCACGCTGGATATCATCCATCACGACCTGAAAACCAAGTTCGGCCTGACCTCGCCGCGCATTCTGGTCACCGGCCTGAACCCGCACGCCGGGGAGGGCGGTTATCTCGGACGCGAGGAGATCGACGTCATCACGCCCGTCATCCATGCCGCGCGCGCGAAGGGCATCGACGCCACCGGACCTTATCCGGCGGATACGCTGTTCCAGCCAAAATACCTGCAGCAGGCCGATTGCGTGCTGGCGATGTACCACGACCAGGGCCTGCCGGTGCTGAAGTTCGCCAGCTTCGGGCGCGGCGTCAACATCACGCTCGGCCTGCCGATCATCCGCACGTCGGTCGACCACGGCACCGCGCTCGACCTGGCGGCGAAGGGCATCGGCCATGCCGACCACGGCAGCATGATGGAAGCGATCGGCATCGCCGCACAGATGGCAAAATCGGCTCAATCGCTACCATCGGCCCGGCCGGCCACACCCCTTTCCGTCTCTTCCTGATTCAATGAACCACATTCCCCGCAAGCGTTTCGGTCAAAATTTCCTCACCGACCAGGGGGTCCTGCACGACATCATTCGCGTCATCGATCCGCAGCCGGACGATGCAATGGTGGAAATCGGCCCCGGCCTCGCCGCCATGACGCGCCTGCTGCTGGAGTCGCTCAGGCAATTGCACGTGGTCGAGCTCGACCGCGACCTGGTCGAGCGCCTGCGGAAGAATTTCGACCCGGCCAGGCTGATCATCCATGCGGGCGACGCCCTGCAATTCGATTTCGCCTCGATCCCGGTGCCGGCGGGTCAGCGGCTGCGCGTCGTCGGCAACCTGCCCTACAACATCTCCAGCCCGTTGCTCTTCCATCTGACGCAGATAGCGCCGCAGGTGCAGGATCAGCATTTCATGCTGCAGAAGGAAGTGGTGGAGCGGATGGTTGCCGAGCCCGGCAGCAAGACCTACGGACGGCTATCGGTGATGCTGCAATGGCGTTATCACATGGACCTGATGTTCGTCGTGCCGCCCACCGCCTTCGATCCGCCGCCGAAGGTCGATTCGGCGATCGTGCGCATGATCCCGCTCGCTCAGCCGCTTGCCTGCGATGAGGCGACCCTGGAACGCGTCGTCACCAAGGCGTTCACCCAGCGGCGCAAGGTATTGCGAAACTGCGTGGGCGAGCTGTTCACCGAAAACGAACTGATTGATGCCGGCGCCGACCCGCAGGCACGTCCCGAGACCGTGCCGCTGGAGCAGTTCGTCGCGATGGCCAATCTGCTTCGGGCCCGCTGAGCTACTCCGCTGGCGGCTTGCTTGATGCAAGCGACAGGATTGCCTGTCGGTCGGTCGCGAACAGGCGGTCGCGTTGCAGCACAGTGATCATGCCCGCGCCTTCCATCACATCCCACACCTGTTTCTTGATCCCGGAAAAGTACAGTTCGATTCCCGCCCCCTGCAGGCTAGTCCGCAGCGATTCCAGCATGTCGATGCCGCTCGCATCGATGCCGTTGATCGCACTGGAACAAATCAGCACCCGGCGGACTTCGGGACGGGTACGGCATTGCTCGTTGATGAAACGCTCCAGCGCGGCGGCGGTGAGGAAGTTGAGCGCGGCGTCAAGCCGCACCGCCAGCAGGTCCGGCGCCAGGGCCGGCAGGCCGAAACGGTTGCGGTCCCGAAGCGTGCCGTCCGGATGCAGGCTGACTTCGATGACGCGCGGTTCGGTCAGCCGGTACAGGTAGACCGCCATGGTGAGGCCGACGCCGGCGAAAACACCCCAGTGCAGGCGCGGCATCGAGAACAGGGTGACCGCGAACGTGGCGACGGCGATGCCGCCATCCACCCGCGACACCGCGAATACACGCCGGATTGCCGCCACATCGATCAGCCCGATCACCGGCACGATGATCATCGCGGCCACGACCGAGCGCGGCAGGTGGAAAAGATAGTCGGTCAGGAACAGGAGGCTGAACAGCACGCACAATGCCGCAAACAGGTTTGCCCAAGCGCTGCCGGCGCCCGCATACAGGTTCAGCGCCGAACGCGAAATCGATCCGCTCACCGGAAATGCGCCGCTGAAGCCGCTGGTAATCTTTGCCAGCCCCTGTCCGATCAGCTCCTGGTTTTCATCCCAGCGCGCCTTGGTTTTCCGGGCAAGCATGCGGCAGCTCGACATCGCTTCGGTGAAACTGATCAATGCCAGCACCAGCGCCGCCGGCCACAATTCCTGGTGGCTCGCCAGCGGAATAGACGGGGGCAACAGCAGCGACGGCAGCCCGGAGGGAATCGCGCCGATGACCGCGCCGCCGTGTCCCGCATAGTCAAACGCGATGCTGGCGGCGATGCCGATCACGCTGACCAGCAGGATCCCGGGCGCACGCGGCAGAAAACGCTTAAAGCCGAACAGGAGCAGCAGCGCCACGCCGCCGAAGATGGTCGGCCAGGTCATTTGGGAGAGCGGCGCCTGCCGGAAAAGAAGATCGGACGTGCCGAGCAGCGCGGGAATCTGCGACAGGATGATGATGATGGCGGCTGCATTGATGAACCCGGCCATGACCGGCTGCGATACCAGGTTGGCGATCCGGCCGAGCCGGAAGGCGCCCAGCAGCAGCTGGAAGATGCCCGAATAGATGGCCAGCCAGATCGCAAGTGCAACCCATGTGTCGCTACCTGAAGCAGCCAGCGACGACAGCGCGCCGAAGGATAACAGGCTGGTCAGTGCGACCGGCCCGACGGCCAGCAGGGCGGACGAGCCCCAGAGGATGCCGATCAGCGCCGGGAGCAACGCGGCATAAAGTCCGGTCTGCGGCGGCATGCCGGCCAGCGTCGCATAGGCGATTGCCTGCGGGATGAGCACCAGGCCCACGCTGAGGCCTGCCCACGCATCGCGCCGCAGCGACGCGGCGGTAGGGCGGGGCCATTTCAGGAATGGCAGCAGTCGGACGAGCAGGGCGCGAGATGTCATGATTTTTCATTAAGAGCGTCTAACAAAATGCCTCTGGCTGCGTTGCGTCTCCTTGTCGTACGTCAATACTGCCTGCGTCGACGCGCCTTGCCAGGGAGTACGAAGCTGGCGCTTCGTTCATTAGCTGGCGCTTCGTTCATTTTGTAAGGCGCTCCAAGAATGCCGTATGCCCGCGCAGGCGCGTCATCCGGTCATGGAACCATCGGCTGTTTGCGATCGCGTTTCCACTTGATGGCTTCCAGCGTCTTATTCATTACCGATACCCGGTACGAGGTGGACGGATGCAACGCGGTATGGCTGTTCGGCGAGGTCGACGGATGGCTTGCCGCCAGCCGCTTCCAGAAATCGACCGTGCCCGTGGTGCCGTAGCCGGCGCGGGTGAGCATATACAGCGACAACTTGTCGGCTGTCGCATCAAGCACCGGCGAGTAGGGTTGCAAAGCCGGCATGGTCACAGGGGCGGTCCGGTCGTCCCGCAGCACGCGCAGCCTGTCGATCGTGCTGCCCATGCGCGGCCGGGGCGCCCGCGTCAGCGTGTTGTGAGCGATTTCCTTGGCGAGCGCATACGCCAGTTCCTCATCGGTGCGGACCACATTCAGCATGCCCCGGGTGATCAACACGCGGAACCCGTCCGCATAGCTGTTCACCAGATCCGAATCGCCGAGTTCGATGCCGAATGCGCAGGCATTGGTCAGCGGCGTGGCGATGCTGATCTGTTCGCCGTTGCGCTCCACGCTGAGCGTCACGCTGCCGCGCCCGCGCATCGCCGCATTGACCAGTACCGCGCCATCGCGTTCCGCATTCGGCCCTTGCGGCATCGGTTTGCCTTCCACCGCCAGCAGGACATCGCCCTTGCGGATGCCGCTGCGTTCGGCGCCGCTGCCCGGCAGCACATCCATCACCTTCAACTGCTCGTTCAGTCCCAGGGCGGACTGCGCTTCGACGGCAAACCCCTTGCCATAGGAATATCGTGTCTTGGCGGTAAGGCCGAGCAGATTGCGCGCCTGCCGTTTGCACAATGCCGTATTTTCAATCAGCAGCGGCGCGGCCACCCGGTACAGACGGCTCTGCTGGTCGACCCAGCCGCTCAGCAGGGCTGACTTTTCCGGCGACGGCGGCCGTTGCGGAGGAGGCACAGCCTGCGCTGGCTGGCGCGAAGGAGCCGGAGCAGCCGCCGTCGCTCCCGCCGTGTCGCCCGGACCAGGTGATGTCGTCGAGGTTGGTTGTGTCGCGCATGCCGCGAGCACTGCCAGCGGAAGGATCGACAAGCGCCTGAAGCAGAAAGGGGAACGAATGAAGGAAAAACGTATCGCCATAGGCATGGGGCATCGGGAAACAGGGTTGATCAGTTGAATCGCGGGCATGTTTCCTTCGTTGCGCTTTGTGCAACGGCGGAACCATGACGCCGGACGTGAGCCAAAGTAAGGCTATTTGTACTGCTGCGCGCCGGTGTGCGTTCCTATGCGCCGCAATGCGTCCTTGCGCTACACTGCTTCCGAAACCCGGGCAAAGCAGGGCATATTATATTGCCTCGACATCAAACACGGCATAGGCACCACATTCCGATGAAAATACTGCTCGTCGAAGACGACCTCATGATCGGCGAAAACATCCAGATCGCCCTCGACGGTGAAGGCATCACGGTCGACTGGGTGACCAGCGGCAGTGAAGCGGAAGCCGCGGTGGGCACGCAGGCATATGACGCGATGCTGCTCGACCTCGGCTTGCCGCAGAAGGATGGCATCGAGGTGCTGCGCGGATTGCGTGCCCGCGGTAATACCCTGCCGGTGCTGGTCATTACCGCGCGCGACACCGTGCCCGACCGGGTGCGCGGCCTCAATAGCGGCGCCGATGATTATCTTGTCAAACCGTTCGACCTCGAAGAACTGATTGCCCGGCTGCATGCGCTCGTCAGGCGCGCGCGCGGACGCACCGAGCCGGTCTATCGCAACGGCGACGTCGAGGTCAATGCCGCGACCAGGGAAGTCATGACCGAGGGCCGCCAGGTGATCCTGTCGGCGCGCGAGTGGGCGATCCTGGATGCGCTGATCGCGCGGCCCGGCGCTATCCTGTCGCGTGCCCAGCTGGAGGAGCGCTTGTACGGCTGGTCCGGCGATGTCGAGAGCAACGCGGTCGAGGTATATATTCACGGGCTGCGCAAGAAGCTCGGCCAGCAGCTCATCATCAATGTCCGCGGCGTCGGCTACATGGTGGAAAAGACATGATCCGTTCGCTGCGTGTCCGGCTGCTGCTGCTGCTCGGCGCGGCGATCACGATCGCCGCCGTGGTGCAGTTCATCACATCCTTCCGCGTGGCGACCGAGAAGGCCGACAAGCTGTTCGACTATCACATGCAGCAGATGGCGATCGCGCTGGAGGACAGCGGCTTCGAGAGCGCCGAATGGTCGAAGATGTCCGATCTGGACGATGCCGGATTCGATTTCGTCATCCAGATCTGGACCGACGACGGCGTGCGCGTCTATCAATCGCGGTCGTACCGTTCCCTGCCGCCGCGTACCGCGCTCGGTTATTCCAATGTCAATCTCGATAACGGCGACTGGCGCGTCTATACGGTGCAGACCGACACCCGGGTGGTGCAGGTATCGCAGAAGATGCAGGCCCGGCACGATCGCGCTTTCGAACTCGCGCTGTCGGCGGTGTGGCCCGTGCTGCCGGTATCGCTGCTGCTGTTCGCCGCCGCCTGGTGGGTGGTAACCACGGCGCTTTCCCCGCTGAACCGGATCGGGCATGACCTTGCCAACCGCAATGCCGACTCGCTGGCGCCGGTGTCGGATGAGGGTGTGCCGCAGGAAGTCTCGCTGCTGGTCGGCGAACTGAACCTGCTGCTGGCGCGCATGGCGCAATCGCTGGACTCGCAGCAGCGGTTCGTGGCGGATGCCGCGCATGAGTTGCGTTCGCCGCTGACCGCACTCAAGCTGCAGGTCCAGACGCTGGCGCGAGCCAAGGATGATAATGCGCGTGAACACGGCATCGCCCGGCTCCTGGGTGGCGTCGACAGGGCATCACGCCTCGTCGAGCAATTGCTCGCACTGGCGCGCCAGGATCCGTCGGTGAAGGATTTCGATCGTACCGAGGTGTCGCTGCCCGCCTGTATCGAACAGGCGGTGGCCGATGTTGCACCGCTGGCGCTGGCACGGCACATCCACCTGGAATACGATGGCGTGGCGTCCGCTGTCATCAGCGGCGATCTCGACAGCCTGCGCATGATGATGCGCAATCTGGTCGACAACGCAGTGCGCTATACCCCGGAACACGGCAGGATACGGATCGGATTGATAACGGAAGGCGACGCCGCATCGCTGCGCATCGAGGACTCGGGGCGCGGCATTCCGGAATCGGACCGCGAACGGGTATTTGACCGTTTCTACCGCGTGCCCGGCACCAGCGCCAGCGGCAGCGGTCTCGGACTGGCCATCGCCAAGGCGATCGCCGACCGCCATCAGGCCGCCATCGAACTCGGCGTCTCTACGCTTGGCGGACTGGCGGTGAGGATTACTTTCCGCCCGATTCTTCACGATGAAGTTCCTACTACTTCCATCAGGGCAAGCGCAGCTGCCGCCGCCTAGCTTTCCACGGCGCATGGACATTCCATGCGAACCCGCCGGGCTAAGTTTCCCTTAAGGTTTGTCGTGCATCATGGCAACCGTTCCGCCGGTCGGCTGCAGGCATGCCCACCCCGTATTGGCACCGGTTCCAGCGTAGCAAATCTTTCTTTGGCCCGTCCGGATTCCCCAAAACGGATGGGTTTTTTTCCAAACTATTCTCGGTCCTCAATCGTGTGATGCATTGATGCACCGGCATCAATCTGATATTGAAGCAGCAGCGTTTTTCAGCGATGAATTTATCGCATTACCTTCTTGGGCCTTCCATTGCAGGAGGGCTTTTTCAGTGTCCCGCGCAGGCCGCCGATCATCGACGGTTAGGAAGGGAAATCCCATGCCACTTCGTTCATTTCGACTCTCGTTGAGATTCATCGTGCCATTGGCGCTGGTGCTTGGCGTATTCGCATATGCAGCCGTGCCGTTGATGGACAGCCTGACCTTGCGCTGGTCCGTCCGCGACCTGGATATCCGTTCGCGACTTCTCTCTAGCGCGCTACAGGACCCGCTGCTTGATTACGTGCCTCAGAAAGCGCGCAAGAAAATCATCCAGCTGTTCGACAAGGCAATCACGGATGAGCGCCTCTATGCGCTGGCATTCTGTGATTCCGGCGGTACGTTGCTTTACAAAACCACGACATATCCCGAGTCCATCGGCTGCTGGATGCCGCCGGCAGATGGAAGCGCGCGCGAGCAACTGGTGCGCCTGCCGCAGGGTTCGATCCATGTTGCTGAAAGCGTGTTGTATCAGGACGCCCAATATCTGGGAAAGCTGATGCTCCTGCATGACATGAGCTTCATCGAGCGTCGCAGCGCTGACACCAGGAAGTATGTGGTGAGCCTGTTCGCTGCGCTGGCAGTGGTCATTTCCATGATTACCGTGTTCATCGCCCATATCAGCCTGCGCGGCTGGATCAACGGCGTCAAAGGGATGCTGCGCGGCGAAATCATGCCCGGTTCGCGTACGCCGACACCGCCGGAAATGCGGCCGCTGATCGGCGATCTGCGCGCGCTGCTGTATGAAATCAACGTCGAGCGCCAGACCGGCAACAATGATTCGCAGCAGTGGGCGCCGGAGCGATTGCGCGCATTGCTGCAGAACGAACTCGCTGGTGACGAGGTACTGGTGGTCTCCAATCGCGAACCGTATATCCATGTCACAACGCCCAACGGTATCGAGGTCAAGCGTCCCGCCAGCGGGTTGGTGACCGCGGTTGAAGCTGTGATGCGTGCCTGTTCCGGCACGTGGATCGCGCATGGCAGCGGGTCGGCGGACCGGGAAACGGTCGACCGCAACGACCGCGTGCCGGTGCCGCCGTCGAACCCGAGCTATACCCTGCGTCGCGTGTGGCTGTCCAAGGAGGAAGAACAAGGCTACTACTACGGCTTCGCCAACGAAGGCTTGTGGCCGCTGTGCCATATCGCGCATGTGCGGCCGATATTCCGTTCATCCGATTGGGAACAGTACGTCGCGGTCAACCAGCGTTTCGCCGATGCGGTGATCAGCGAAGCACGCACCGACGACCCGGTGA
Organism: Noviherbaspirillum sp.; assembly: GCF_036846085.1. Taxonomy (NCBI): domain Bacteria; kingdom Pseudomonadati; phylum Pseudomonadota; class Betaproteobacteria; order Burkholderiales; family Oxalobacteraceae; genus Noviherbaspirillum; species Noviherbaspirillum sp. The sequence continues at coordinate 17,571 of NZ_DAIUCO010000063.1, forward strand.
TTTTGGTCCAGGATTATCATTTCGCGCTATTGCCGCGCATGGTGCGTGAAGCACTTCCCAAAGCCACTATCATCACTTTCTGGCATATACCCTGGCCGAATTCGGAGTCGTTCGGCATCTGTCCCTGGAGACAGGAAATTCTCGAAGGCATGCTCGGCAGCACCATCCTTGGATTTCATACGCCGTTTCACCGGAAGAATTTCCTGGAAACCGTCGATCGCTATTTGGAAACCCGCATCGAAACGGAGGCATCGACCATCTCTTACGGCGGCAAACTGACCCAGGTGGAAAATTATCCGATTTCGATTGCCTGGCCAGAGAACAACGCGGTAAGCCAGCCCACCATCGATGATTGTCGGAGGGCCATCAGAAAAGAACTCGGCCTGCCTTCCGGACACCTGCTCGGCATCGGCGTCGACCGTCTGGATTACACCAAGGGCATCATCGAGCGTTTCCAGGCGGTGGAGCGGATGCTGGAACTGCACCCGAAAATGGCTGGACAATTTACCTTCGTCCAGATCGCCGCACCGAGCCGTTCATCGCTGGACGAATACCAGCATTTCGAAGCCAGGGTGCGAAGTCTCGCACAACGTATCAACCAGCGCTTTTCCAGCGGCAGCTACCAACCCATCGTGTTGAAGGCGGAACACCATGACCAGGAGGAACTGAACCTGTACTACCGCGCGTCGGAAGTTTGCATGGTGACGAGCCTGCATGACGGCATGAACCTGGTGTCCAAAGAGTTCATTGCCGCACGCGACGATGAACGCGGTGTACTGGTCCTATCCCAGTTCACCGGCGCCGCCCGTGAACTCCATGAAGCGCTGATTGTCAATCCGTACCATATCGAGCAAAGCGCCGACGCGTTGTACCGGGCGATCACCATGCCGGAAATCGAGCAGCAGGAACGGATGCGAAGTATGCGCTTGCTGGTGAAGGATTTTAATGTCTATCGATGGGCCGGGCGCATGCTGCTGGATGCGGCGCAGTTGCGGCGTCGCGAAAAAGTCATGTCGAAAATTGATCTGCACAGCAGGCGGCCATTACGGCGGGTGGTATGAGCGGCATGCCATTTTTTGAATCCGGTATCCAGCATCTCGACGAACTGGTGAGGGATCGTCTGCTATGCGCCTTCGATTTCGATGGCACGCTGGCGCCCATCGTGACCCGGCCTGAAGCAGCGCGCATGCCGCCCGGTACGATGCAGCGGCTGGCCGAATTGACCCGTTACGCACCCGTTGCCATCATCACCGGGCGTTCAGTGGCCGATGTGCGGGAACGGCTGCAATTTCAGCCGGACTTCATCGTCGGCAATCATGGCCTTGAAGGAGTGCCTGACTCGTCGCGCCACCGGGAAGATGATGAAGCGATGTGCGCAGGCTGGCTGCAGGCATTATCGACCGCGGTAACCGATCCGGGCGTTCGACTCGAGAACAAGGGATGTTCGCTCTCGGTGCATTACCGGCTCGCGCGCGACCACGCGAAAGCCGAAGCAAACCTGGCAGATCTGCTGGGACGGCTTGCGCCGCAGGCGCGCATCGTCGCCGGCAAGTGCGTCTTTAACGTCATGCCGCCGGATGCGCCGCACAAAGGCGATGCGCTGCAACGACTGATGCAATCCTGTAACGCGCGGTATGCAATCTATGCCGGTGACGACGTCACCGACGAAGACGTATTCCGCATGCGGCGGCCGGATGTGCTGTCGATACGCATAGGGCGTGCCGCGGACAGTGAGGCCGATTTTTTCCTGCATCATCGGCTCGACATGTTCCGCCTGCTGGATGAATTGATCAAGCGATTGCGGGAAGCGCGTGCGAGCAATTGGCTTCGTACTGCTTCCGGCTTCCTGCCTGCAACCGCCTAGAGAGACAGTATGGCAAGGGAACAAATCCCCAGCGACGTGCAGCGCTTCATCCTTACCAGCATTTCTTCAGTACCTTTCCTGGAAGCGATGCTGCTGCTGCGTAGCGGCGCTGGTACGGGCCAGAGCTACGATGCCCGGCGACTGGCGCAAGGACTCTACCTAAGCGAAAAAGCCGCTGCCGCATTGCTGGTCGAGTTGCATGAAGCTGGCATTCTTGTCGCCGATGTCGGTGATGATGCGGAGCTTGCCTGCTATCGGTACCAGCCTTTATCGGAAGATCTGAATGAAATTATTACCCGGCTGGCTGACGCCTACGCGAAGAACCTCGTCGAGATCGCCAACCTGATTCATTCGAAAGTCGGCAAGAAGGCACAGCAGTTCGCGGACGCTTTCCTATTCAGAAAGGACGCATGAGATGGCGGCATTGATTTATGGATTGTGCGCGTTGACCGCTTTTGCCTGCAGCGCGCTGCTGCTGCGCAGCTATGCCAGAACGCGCCATCGCCTGCTCTTCTGGAGCGGGCTTTGCTTTGCCGGCATGCTGGTGAACAATCTGCTGCTGGTCCTCGATCGAGTGGTGCTGGCGGGTGCAGACTTGCTTGTCTGGCGTCAGGTGACAGCGCTGATAGCGCTGCTGCCCCTATTGTATGGATTGATCTGGGACGAGGAGTGAGGCCGTATGAGTGAAATCCTGGTGGGTGCCACCGCCTTTGCCGCAGCCGTCGCCGGGCTGTTCTTCCTCCGGTTCTGGAAGAGCACCCGGGACCGTTTCTTTCTCTACTTCGCGCTGTCTTTTTTCATTGAGGGAGTCAATCGCCTGCTGATCGGCGCGCAGGCGGAAGCCAGCACCGGCATCGCGGGATACTTCTTCTACTCGTTGCGTTTGCTCGCCTATGGCCTGATCCTGCTGGCCATCTGGGAGAAGAACAGGCACTCCCGCAGAAGCAGATAGCCTGCCGGCGTTTCGCTCCGATCCACGAGCCGACGACCAGTCAGGCCGCCTTGCGTTCGATCAGCTCGATCTTGTAACCGTCAGGGTCCTGCACGAAGGCGATCACCGTCGTGCCGCCTTTCACCGGGCCTGCCTCGCGGGTGACGTTGCCGCCCGCAGCCTTCACCGTGTCGCATGTCTTGTAGGCATCTTCCACCGCGATGGCGATATGGCCGTAGGCTGTCCCGATGTCGTAGCTGTCGGTGCCGTAGTTGTATGTCAATTCCAGCTCGGCGTGATCCGGATTGGTGCCGTAGCCGACGAAGGCCAGTGTGTATTTCTGCTCCGGGCGATCGGTGGTGCGCAGGAGCTTCATGCCGAGCACGCGGGTGTAGAAATCGATGGAGCGCTGCAGGTCGCCGACGCGCAGCATGGTGTGAAGAATTCGCATGATGGTTTCCTGATAGCGGCTGCAATAGTCAAAAAATCGGTAGGGTTTCCGGTGCGTGTTCGCGCAGCGCTTTTTTTGCCGACTGGAATTCCGGAAAGACGGATTGTACGGTCGACCAGAAACGCGGGCTGTGGTTCATTTCCCGCAGGTGAGCGAGTTCATGCGCCACCACATAGTCGATCAGCGGCAGTGAAAAATGGATCAGCCGCCAGTTGAGCCGTATCCGTCCGTCCGCGGTGCAGGAGCCCCATTGGGTGGTCGCGGACGAGAGGGAAAACTTCTGGTAGGTGACGCCGAGCTTTTCGGCATACAACGGCAGCCGCTCGGCGAAAATCCGCTTGGCCTCGGTTTGCAGCCAGCCCTGTACGCGGTCCTTCAATTGCTGTTCTTCCGCGTCCGGCGGCAGGCATACCGTCAGCTCCCGGCTGTCTTCGTTGAAGGCAATGCCGGCT
>NZ_DAIUCO010000064.1:0-21219 GCF_036846085.1 Noviherbaspirillum sp.
GCTTGCGGCCCTGCTTGCAGGCGCGGGTCTGAAAGAGGCGCCGCGGGATCTTGTCAGCGGCAAACAACTCGAAATGGATGAACAAACCATGATGCGCCTGGGTCGCCTGATGCGCCTGTTTGCCCAAGGTGTCATCGATTTGCTTGCGGCGCGCACGACGCTGAAGTCCGAAATGCACGCCGCCGTAACCGTGATCGCCTCCCAGGGTAACAATCCGCTCAAGTTTTCACCGGAGGCCACGTCGGCGCTGGCGTATCTTCTGGCGGCTTCCACGCCAAGGGGATTCATGAAACCGGAGACCGCCGTACTCGACGCGATGAATGATTTGCTCGCCCACGAGGTCGGCGTGGTTGCGGGAATGCGTGCCGCGCTGGAAGGCATCCTTGACCGGTTCCGCCCCGCCGAACTGGAGACCCGCCTGGCATCCCGGTCCAGGCTTGGGGGCGGATTGGTAATCAATCGCAAGGCCCGGCTATGGGAACAGTTCGAGGCACTCTACAGCGAGGTCTCCAGGGAAGCGCAGGACGACTTCGAGGCCTTATTTAGCGACGCCTTCGTCAAGTCCTATGAGGAACAGATCCGGATACTTGAAGAACATCATTCCGGTCAGCTTAAAAGGTAATCATCATGGATCTTCGTGTTTCCGCGTTATCACGTGCCGGCGGTCGGGACAGAAATGAAGATGCGTGCGGGTATCTTGAAATGCAGGGAATTGTCTGCTGCGTCCTTGCCGACGGTGCCGGCGGGCACCGGGGCGGAGATGTGGCTTCCCGCATCTGCGTGCAGACGGTTCTTGAGGAGTTCGGGCGGCGACCCGAAGTGTCGACCGCAGCGGTCAGCCAACTGCTCAATTGCGCCAACGAATCGGTCCTGAAACAGCAGCGGCGGGATGCATCTTTAAGCGACATGCGTTCAACGCTGGTGGTGCTGCTCCTGGATCCGGGCCTGCACACCGCGGCATGGGGCCATGTCGGTGACAGCCGCCTGTACATGTTCAAGAACGGCGCCATACACTTCAGAACGTGTGATCACAGCCTGATTCAGACCATGGTCGCCAGTGGCCTGATTCAGGAAAAGGACGCCGAGAAATTCGTCGAGCGCAATGTCCTGATTGCGTCAGCCGGATCGATCGATGACTTTCAGCCCAGCGTCATCGAAGCGCCTTGCAAACTGAATGACGGCGATGCCTTCTTGCTGTGCAGCGACGGTGTCTGGAATCTGGTGCCGGACACCAACCTGGAACAAAGCCTTGGCCGTGCAGCGTCTCCGGAAACCTGGCTCGCCGACGTGGAATCCCTCGTTGCACGCCACATCTGCCCGGAATCGGACAATTACACCGCCCTTGGCATATGGTGCGGCGATGTCACTGACAACATGCGAACCGTTCCCGCACCCTGCAGATGATGTCAATCGCGAAGGTCCTTCGCATTCCGGTGCGCACGCAATTGGAAGCACCCGGCAATCCGCATCGTCGGTCCATTCGCCACCCCACTCGCAGCCATTGATGCGAGTATTTGGCCATTTTTACCGGTGCAGACAACCCAGCCTGGCACCTTCGGCTAGACGTGGCGTGCTCGCGGCATGCGGCGATCATCCATTCGACACGGTGAACCGTGCTTCAAAAAGCCTGGCGGGCGGATTTTCCCGGCCGCCACGTTTATTGAAGCACGGTCCTTCGTCACCATTCCAGGTTCAGCATTTAACTAAAAATGGATCCAGCAGCACAAATTCAAATGGACTGCCTGCGGGTGGATTCACCTTCATGCCGCCGATTGTCGTGCCGCCGCTTGTTAACGTGGCTGGGCCAGTGATCGAGCGCTTGAAGCGGACCGTGTATGTGCCTGCCCTGCCGCTGAGAACGGCGCCTAGTGATCCATAGATGCTAACCAGCGAATTGGCCTCACTGGCGAAGAAGAATGCGCCGCCGGTTTGGGATGCTATGTCATAAAGGGCAAAGGTGTCGCCCTGTTTGAGTCCTAACGTGAAAATCGGGACATTGGTACTCTTGGCTTCGGTGATCACATCGGTCGCCTGAAACCTGTTATCGGTTGCCTGTCCGTCGGTAAATAGAAGCAGGGCCTTCTTTGCCGTCGTGGTCTGGGTATTCAAAGCTCGCAGTGCGGTCAATGACGATTCGTAAAGTGGCGTACTACCGGAAGCCCCGTCCTGCTCGAGCCGGTCGAGCGTCGCAGTCAACGCGTTACCGTCATTGGACAGGCCGGTGCCGAAACTGGTCGGCGTCGAGGGCCTGACGCTTGTGCCGCCTGGGAAAGCCCAGATCCAGCTGGAATCTCCTGGCCCCAACTTTTGAACGAAAGCCCGACCGCCGGCGAGGCTCAGGTTGTTTGGATCGTTACTTACCATGCTGCCGCTGCGATCAAACAGCATCAAGGCTGCGTAATTGCTTGCCGTTCCATTGTTGTAGGTTACGGATTCGATTTCGGTGGTAGACCTTACCGCAGCCCCCCCTGATTGGCAGGTGAAATCATATTCGCTGGCTGGTGCGAAATTGGTTGGCGCCAGGTTGGCATAGGGATTGCCGTCCGGGTCCGCGACAAGCACAGTCTGTTCATACACCGCCGTGTTGGGGCTGAGGGAAACTATCTTGCTGCTGAAAGAACCGCCCGAAGCCGTTTTTTGCGTAGCCGGTGGAGGCGGCGAGGTTACTGATGGAGGAAGGTAAATCACCCCTCCCTGAATCGCGCTAAGCACCTGCACCTGATTTTCAGGACTTTCGCTGAAGAAGTACAGCACCTCGGCACGGGTCATCGTCTTCGCATCAAGAATGCCTACCCAGTGATCGAATCCCGCTTGTTCAGGGGCGCGATGCAGAACGTTGTTGTACAGCCTGGTCACTAATGTGGCATTCGAGCTGTCTGCTCCGTAGAGGTTTCTAAATTCCGGGGAGTCGATGAAATTCTGCGAAATCTGGGCAAGACTGACGCCCTTGTCCATTGCATCTATCTGTACGCTCAGCCCGGCCAGATCCGGTTGACGATCGAATGCCGCTTGATACAGGCGATACGCTTGTCCCGCATTCCCACTGATATCGAGTCCAATCGCGCCGTCTGAAAAAATTAGTCTCTTGATGTTTACAGGTATGGACGTACTGGCTCCATTCGCATCGACAGCAACATATCCCGTGCTGTTTCTCGAGATCCTGTAGTCCTTGTAACTCCCCTGCAACTGCAGCATGTCGGCAACCGTAATCGCCGCGAGCAGCTTCGTTTCCGGAGCGGAAGTTGCGCTATTGGTTCCGCTACCACCGCAACCTGTCAGAGCACATACCACGGCTGTAACAGCGATTGATGTTTTCATGGACGATCCTATCTGTGGAGAGGTGAAAATATTTTTCTAATGAACTGCCTTAGAAGTCGTATCGAACGATGGTTAACCGGACGTTGCCCTCGTGCGCGTTATGACGAACTCATACCTTCGCACCCGCGTTTACGCAATGATGGAATGAGCAGAAATTGTGGTTCTCCATACGAGCAATGTCCATACTGCTTTGGTACAGCATTGACCAAGTCGCATCAAATGCACGTGCGGTTAGTTCAAGTGTCACGGGATCCAAAGTCGATACAGCAACAGTTTTTCAGTGAAGCGAAAAATTTAGTTTTTGGGTTTGATCGTGACGTTTATACCGATGTGCTCCAGGCGAACAGTCATGCGTTCATCCACGCGGCACGATTCAATTAGTCGCCCTGTAAGGTTTGCTCTTCGATGTTGATTCGCTTAGTCACGGCGTACGCAGGAGTCGGCAATTCATACGAGGCAGGCGGATGCAGAGTGCTCCCAGCCCGCTCCACGCTCTACGTCAACGGTACCCTGAGCCTGTGCACATGCAGTATGTTTTCAACGGGAGAGCGATTTGAAGCGGGCGGCAGTCTCACCAATCGAGATCGCGGTCCTTGCCGTGGTAGGCAGACCGGTTCTCGATGTACCCCGCCAGCATCGATGACCGAGTAGCGGATGTCGCTTGCCGGGACATGAAATATATCGATGGCTGTTCCTGTGACAGGTCCAAGCCTTACGCATTGGCGCTGGTCGATGAAATTCATGCGGGCGTGCCTATCGATCGGAATTCAACAGGTCGCGCAGCGCTTGGCGTCGTGACGGTGCGGATAAAGGCCAGGAAAAAGCATGGCAGCCGATAATGGATCCACGCAGCCGACGACTTAGGGTTCTCTTTGAACCACTTGCTTACCAGGGTACATCTGCGCGAATTACAACGGGCAGTCTCTTGATCGGGCAAATCGACGCACGACGCGTGCATTGAGGCTCTCGATATTTGACCACGCTAACGGTACCTCCCCAGTTTAGCCCTGTGCTTGGCGTGAGCCCGTAGCGGGATTGAGGACTGTCGGCGGAAGTACGACGAATTGAACTCCTCGAAGCATTTCCATGGCGCCGATTACTGTGGCAACGACGGAACCGGAAGAGTCCGCCTTTCAGTAGTGCTCGTTCGGGTTCGTCTAAGGAGACATAACGAAGCGAAAATCGTGCAATTTATACAACTCTCTCTATGGCCATCAGCCGATTCCGAATATGGACCTCCTCAAAATCAGAAAAATCCTACTATTATCAATCTGCAACTTTCCTCATAATGTCATCTACCTGACATATGGCTCAAACCCCGGTGTCAAATTTCATGCTGTACCGACTCAGAGACGAATTCCTGCTGGACGCCCCTGCAGTGTTTCGTTATCCCGGGTTGCCACCTGGATACCCATGGTTTCATCGCTTCGCATTCTTGTCGTTGAAGACAATCCCGAATCTCGAGAACTCCTGCTTGAGATGATCGCGATCACCGGTCATGACGCCCATGCCGTCATTTCAGCGGAAGAGGCAGGCTTTGCGCTCCAAAACGAGCAGTTCGATGTTCTGCTCACCGACATCAATCTTCCGAAAATGTCCGGCCTTGAATTGGCGCAAAACGCAGTGCTGACCTGGCCGCAGTTGAAGATTATTTTCGCGTCAGGTTACGGTTTTCTTGTAATCGACAATGATCGGATCAACTTTCAATTCAGCCTTTTATCCAAACCCTACAGCCTCGTCCAACTGGAAGACGCATTGGCCCGCATCGCCGTCCAGGTGAAATCCCAAAGCTGCCTGCCTGCTTCCTGAACTGGTGAGCGCTGCTTCGATTCCGATTCCTGCCTTGTGTAGAACGAGTTAAGACGGGCGACCGGCGCAGCCCATGCCGGGCAGTGCACGACCACGATCATCGTCGGGGTCGGTCGGTCATTCATATACCCCGCGAAACAAGTGCCTTCCATCCCACATGCCTTGGTGTACCGTGAAGTGGTGAACCGCGCTTGCGAATCCTGACGAGACGAAGAAGAAACCGTTCTTCAGGCAGCCGAAGCAACTTCAAAATGTCCTTGACGCTTGATTAATCACTGCATACTATACATACCAACCGGTTGGTATGGAACTTGACATGAAACCCAGAGATGGAACAGCGACGCGGACAAAACTGCTCGAAGCCGCACGCGATGTGATTCGCATGAAGGGCTATACGGCGACAACCGTGGACGACATCTGCGCGACCGCCGGCGTCACCAAGGGCAGCTTTTTTCATCATTTCGCCAGCAAGGAGCAATTGGGCATCGCCGCCATCGAGCAATTCGGCGAGATGGCCGCGCAGATTTTCGGTTCAGCGCCCTATACCGCCCTGCCCGATCCCCTTGATCGCCTGCTCGGCTATGTGGATTTTCGCGCCGCCATGATTGAGGGCGACATCGCGTCGTACACCTGCCTAATGGGCACCTCGGTACAGGAGGTCTATGCGACCCACCCTGATATCCGGGCGGCCTGCGACCAGGGCATGTCGGCCCATGTCGCCGAACTGGAGCGGGATATCGAGGCGGCGAAACAGCTTTATGCGCCGGACGCGCCATGGACTGCGCAGAGCGTCGGGTACTTCATGCAATCGGTGCTGCAAGGCGCATTCATTTTTGCAAAGGCAAAACAGGGCCCCGAGACCGCGCTCGCATCCCTCGACCATCTGAAACGCTATCTCGCCACCCTTTTCAAGAAGTCCTGATCCACCCACCCCGCTAGCAAGCAAGGCCCAAATTGTTATTAAACGGAGGAGTTACCACGATGAGCAACCAGGAAACCACATCGAATACGCACGGCAACGAGCTTGTACTGACCCGCATCATCGATGCCCCGCGCGAAAAGCTGTTCCGGGCATGGACCGAGCCGGAGCTGATAAAGCAATGGTTCGCGCCGGCGCCCTGGAGCACGCCATTTGCCGAAACCGATGTCCGTCCCGGCGGCCACAGCCTCATCATCATGCGTGGACCGGACGGCACCGAGTTTCCAAGCAGGGGCGTCTATCTCGAGGTGATCAAAAATGAAAAGCTGGTCTTTACCGACGCTTACACGTCCGACTGGCAGCCGTCGGAAAAGCCGTTCATGACAGGCATCATCACCTTCGAGGATGAAGGCGGCAAAACACGGTACACCGCTCGCGTCCGGCACTGGACCACCGCGGACCGGGAAGCCCATGAACAGATGGGATTCCATGAAGGTTGGGGGAAATGCGCTGACCAGCTCGCAGAACTTGCAGCAAAAATATAGAACATTTTTTCTCAGACGCCTGGCATTTCATCAAGCGCATGCAAGGCGGGAAACCGCATTTCCACTAGCGCAAGGAGACATCGCATGCAGAAGATCACCCCCTTTCTTTGGTTCGACGGCAAGGCTGAGGAAGCAGCCAATTTCTATACATCCGTCTTCAAAAATTCGAAGGTCCTCGGCATCAACCGATACAGCGAAGGCGCGCCGATGCCAAAAGGCTCGGTCATGACTGCGCAGTTCGTACTCGACGGACAGGAATTCGTCGCATTGAACGGCGGACCGGAATACACCTTCTCGCCGGCCATCTCATTTGTCGTCAATTGCGAGTCGCAGGAGGAAGTCGACCATTTTTGGGAGAAACTGACCGCCGGCGGCAAGGAAATTCAATGCGGATGGCTACAGGATAAATATGGTGTGTCGTGGCAGATCGTTCCGACCGTATTGCTGACCCTAGTGAATGATCCCGACCCCGAACGCGCGCGAAAGGCGATGACGGCCATGCTGCAAATGAAGAAAATCGATATCGCTGCCTTGCAGCGGGCGGTTGATAGCGCTTGATTCCGCAGGATCGCGATTCAATGATCCATATCCAGAAATTCCGGGACGATCCCGAGAGTCCAGGCGATGCTCTCCAGGTCCGAACAGCTGATATGGGTAAGCGCTACACGCGCAGCATATTCGAACTGCGACAAACCGATGCGCGTGCCAGTTATTGCCTACCATACCGGCGATGACTTCCTGCGGCACGCCAAGCCTTTTGCTTTTCTCCACCCAATCGCTGAGATGTTCTTCCCTCTCGTCGGATTCATGAAGCCAGAAAATCGCCTCTTTCACATCCGAGAACACCATCACGCCCTGGGTTTCACACTGCATCATCGATAGCGTGGTGTCAGTGGATATCTGCGAGAAGCGCGTCGGGCTGTCCACCCACGCGAAGCGACGCATTCCTGCCTTGCGCAGGCGCGGAAACCATTCCCTGGCACCCCATTCCGACGCGCCTGACCAGATACCGACGACATGCTCATTGTCATTCAGGATCCTATGCGCCTGATGTTCAACCATCAACGCAAGGATCCGGTTGCAGGCTTCCTGTACCGAGCTCAGTGTCTGATAGCCGAGCCAATCGACATCTAGCCAGCTTCACTCCATGTCGCAGGAGATGGATATGAAGCCGGAAGTGAAAGGGTTGGTGAGATTTTTTTGTTGGCATTTTTCGGGACGGCATGCAGAGCTTTGGCGGCCTGCACATTTCATTTCGGCATTTCCAGGGAGCACGGCGTTGCAAGGGAATACATCCAATAGATTGACCAGCCAGCAGTTGATCACTTGCGCCAAATCAATCTCTCTTCATTCGCTGCCTTCGTCGAAACAAACAACGTTCCTTCACATCGCTTTCTGCGGATAATCGAGCTTCAGACGTCAACGACGCATCGACATAGGTCAGGAAAACTGGGTAAGATTCTCCGCGTGCCGGCAAAGCCAGAAATGCAACCCGCCTGAAGAAATCATCGAACGCAAACAATGAGAACCAGGGACATGGTGCACTCATTAGAACAATGAAAATCAGACCCACAGACGCCGCGGAAACCGACTCCCCATCTCTCAATATCAATCCTGCTGCCGTCGGCCCGGAAAGCGGATATCGTCCGCTTTTGGAATCGATGAAGCAAGGATTCTGCGTGCTGGAAATGCTGTTCGATGATGCCGGCAATCCGTTTGACTATCGCTTCATCGATATGAACGGCGCGTTCTCCCGCCATACCGGACTGGTCGATGCCATTGGCAGGACGGCGCGTGAATTGGTACCCGACCTCGATCCATACTGGTTCGCAACATATGGACGGGTGGCGCTGACGGGCGAGTCAATCCATTTTGAAAACCATGAACCGGCGATGCATCGCTGGTTCGATGTGTATGCCAGCCGTCTGGGCGACGCCGCCAGCCGGAAAGTGGTTCTGTTCTTCAACGACATCACCTCGCGCAAGCTGATTGAAACCGAGCGCGAACAATTGCTCAGGCAATTGACGGTCGCCAGCAACAGATTGACCGATGTATTCAAGAATGCGCCCGCATTCATGTGCGTGCTGCGCGGCCCGGAGCATGTTTTTGAAATGAGCAACGAACGTTACCGCCAGCTGATCGGCGGCCGTGACCATATAGGTAGCCCGATCAGGGACGCGTTGCCTGAAGTGGAAGGACAAGGCTTCTTCGAACTTCTCGACCAGGTGTTCCGCACCGGTGAAACATTCTCGAGCAACGACATGCGGCTGCTGCTTCAGCGCCACCCCGGCAGTCCGGCAGAGATTCGCTACTTTGATTTCATGTATATGCCGTTGCGGGATGCGAACGGCGAAGTCACAGGTATCGTCGCTCAGGGCGTTGATCTGACCGACCGGAAGATCGCCGAAGAGCGTCTCCGCTTGCTTGATGCGGTGAGCATGGCCACTCGCGACGCAATGGATCCCCAAACCGTCATGGTTGCCACGACGAAGCTGCTTGGAGAACATCTGTCGGTTGCGCGCTGCGCATATGCCGACCTCGAACCCGACAACGACCGCTTCACGATCCGTCACGACTGGACAGCAAGCGGCATACCGACGACAGTCGGCACTTATTCGCTGGACATTTTCGGGACACGCGCGGCCTCCGAGATGCGCACCGGGACGGTGCTGGTCATCCGCAATGTTGACCGGGAGTTGTCGCGCTCCGATGGCGCGGATACGTTCAATGCGATCGGCATTAAGGCGATCATTTGCTGCCCGCTGGTAAAAGACGACCATCTGGTCGCGATGATGGCCGTCCATAGCGCTGCGCCCCGCGAATGGTCGTCGGAGGATGTCGCGCTGGTGCAGGAAGTCGCCGAACGCTCATGGGCACACGTGGAGCGGGTGCGCAGCATGGAAGCGCTGCGCGAAGCGGACCAGCGGAAATCGGAATTTCTCGCCGCGCTCGCACATGAACTGCGAAATCCGCTTGCGCCGATCCAGACCGGTCTCGACATACTGCGCATCGCCGCTGCCGATCCAGCCGCGCTTGAAAAGACACGCAGCATGATGGAACGCCAGCTCAGGCACCTCGTGCATCTGGTTGACGATTTGCTGGACGTGGCGCGCATCACGCGCGGGAAAATCGAGCTGAGAAAAGAAAACATCGAATTGAAGCACATCGTCACAAGCGCAATCGAAGCAAGCCTGCCGTTCATTGAAGCAGGCCGGCACGATTTTTCGGTACGCATCCCCGACGAACCGATCCTGCTCAACGTCGACCCGACCCGCATCTCTCAAGTAATCAGTAATCTGCTGAACAATGCCGCGAAGTACACGCCGCCCGGCGGAAAAATCACGCTCAAGGCCCTGCACAATGCACGGGAAGTCGAAATCACCGTAACGGACACGGGTGTCGGCATTCCTCAAAACAGGCTGGCCGACGTGTTCGAAATGTTCTCGCAGGTTGGTGAATCGACCGGCCGCGCGCAAGGCGGGCTTGGTATCGGGCTTACCATTGTCAGTAGCCTCGTGCAACTTCACGGCGGCACCATCACCGTAGCAAGTGACGGCCCGGCCAAGGGCAGCGACTTTGTCGTTCGTTTGCCCCTTCATATTGATGACAAGCCTTCGCCATCATCGATCTCAGACCGGGCACCTGACCAGCCCAACCAAACGACGAACCTCAAAATACTCGTAATCGATGACAACGAGGATGCGGCAGAGACACTATCAACCCTGCTTTTGATGGACGGCTACGATACACGCGTAGTGAACGATGGACGTAGTGCGCTTGACATGGCTGCCACGTTCATCCCCAACATCATTTTTCTCGACATCGGCATGCCGGGCATGAACGGATATGAAATCATCGCAGCGCTGCGGAAAATGGATGCCGCAAAGAAGGCGGTGATCATTGCCGTCACCGGCTGGGGCACCGATAGCGACCGGCAGCGGACGCGGGAGGCAGGATTTGACTATCACCTCACCAAGCCGGCGAGTTACGAGGATGTGCAGGCGTTGCTCATGCAAGCGACATCCCGGCATTGACCCGACCATGCAGGACGTCAACCAGGTACAACGATTTCCTTATCGTGCAACCTGGCCGATACAGCCTGCAGCGAGATAACGCATGCAAATTCCTCTGCAAGGGATCATCGAAATTTCATGACCTGTCGATAGGCAGAGTTCCGCCAAGACGAAATTCGCGCACCACCTGATCGTCGCAAATTTCGAACGAATACATGTTTCTGGCGCACCAACGAAGACGTCACCTTCCCTCTTTGCGAAAAGTTGACCTGGATCAATTTTTTGTCGTCACTCGTTTGTTTTACTTCGCCCTGCGGTGGTTGATTTTCGCCTACAGCACCAACAACATGAAATCCGAAAGCAAGCAATGCGAAACAATCAACCTATTACCCAGACCGAGTACGCCATGCAGGACGGACGGCCCATCGTTTCGAAGACCGACCTGAAGGGCAGGATCACGTATGTTAATCCATACTTCACCGAAGTAAGCGGATTCACCGAGTCCGAATTGCTCGGCGCCCCGCACAACATCGTCCGGCATCCGGACATGCCGGAAGAAGCGTTCGCCGATCTCTGGCGCGCCATCAAGGACGGCAGGTTATGGAGCGCACCGGTGAAAAACCGGCGCAAGAATGGCGACTACTATTGGGTCATCGCGAACGTGACGCCGATCATCAAGGGCGGTGAAGTGATTGGTTACATGTCCGTTCGCACCAAGCCAACCCGGGCGCAGATCCGGGAAGCGGAAGCCGCCTATGCCGAAATCAACAAATCGCATGGCAGCCGCCTAGCAGTCATTAACGGTCGCATTTGCCGCACCGGATGGACCTCCCTCTTTACGCAAAAAATGCGCTTGTCCTTAAAGGCAAGGCTGGCCTGGTCATCGGCGTTACAGCTTGCGGCAATGGGCGGGCTTTGTGCCGTCGTTGGACTTTCCGGCAGCAGCACTATCGGCCCATGGGTGATGGCAGGCAGCATCATGTCCTGCCTGATCACCATGCAACTTTGGCTTCACATCCATCGCTCGGTCGCACTGCCGCTTGGACAGGTCGCGACCATGGCACAAATGCTTGCCGCAGGCAGCCTGATCAACGATATGACCGTCGACCAGGAAGGCGACATCGGCCGTGTCCAGCAGTCGCTTCAGCAGTTGAATGTCAACCTCATCGCGGCGATCGGCGATATCAAGCGGAATGTCGACGCGATCAACATTGCCACAAGCGACATCGCCGCCGGCAACATGGACCTTTCGGGTCGTACCGAACTGCAAGCGTCCAGCCTGGAAGAAACCGCATCGAGCATGGAAGAGTTTGCTTCGAATATCAGCCAGACTGCAACCAACGCCGGCGACGCCGACCGCCTCGTCGCGGAGGCGTCCGATATTGCGCTACGTGGCGGTGAAGCCGTTGCCAACGTCGGACAAACGATGAATGACATTTCTGCTTCCGCACGACGGGTCGCCGACATCATCAGCGTCATCGATGGCATTGCATTCCAGACTAACATCCTTGCGCTCAACGCCGCGGTGGAAGCCGCCCGAGCGGGAGAATCCGGTCGGGGATTCGCGGTCGTCGCGGCGGAAGTGCGCAACCTCGCACAGCGTTCCGCCGCTGCAGCGAAGGAAATAAAAACTTTGATCGACGCATCGGTGGAAAGCGTGGATGCAGGCACTGACCTTGTGGCGGTTGCACGTCAAACCATGCATGAAGTTGTCGCCGCGGTGGCAAAGGTAACCACTATCGTCAGTGATATTGCCTCCGCCAGCAAAGAACAGGCGATCGGTGTGCAGCAGGTCAATCAGGCGGTCTCGCAAATGGACCAGGTCACACAGCAGAATGCAGCGCTTGTCGAGCAAGCCGCCGCCGCATCGGCCAGCCTGCATGATCAGGCAATGCGTCTGAGTCATGCAGTGGCGGTGTTTGATCTTCATCCGATGCAGACTGAACGCGGTGATCAGGGCGCTGACAAGTAGATCGCCGCGATGAAACAGCAACACCGCGAAATGTTAGCTTGTCGCTCCCCGCTCGATGCCGAACAACCCGATAGCCCTTTACTGCCAGCACGGGCTCCTCATGCTTTCTTTTTGGGCAATTGCGTCCAGTGATTCGCTCCGGCTTCAACGTTGTAAGTAAATTACACATGGCGGTACGAGATCAAAGTTTGGTTTCGCCGCGAAAGACACACAGCAAATATTTAGTTAGTATCGTTCGCTTTTAATAGCTGCCATCAATCCTGGTACTAACTTTTCGTATGAATTCGTCCTACCCGATCAGAAGAGCCGTTCCGCTGTATGCACTATTGGCCATGACGCTCTCCGCTTGCGGTGGCAGCGATAGCCGGACGGCATACATTGCAAAGAATGCGACAGCCAGCCCGTCATCAGCCGGAACTGAAGCATCAGCAGACGGCAAGACACTGATGCCCGCGTTGGCCGCGGTCGATGTCATGACGATGCCCGGAAGCTACAGGGACTATACCGTCGTCCGTAGTGGCGCCCAGTACATCGCTGCGCATGTGACAGGCAATACCATTGCAGTTCCAACCAATATCAAGCGCCTGATCTTCCCGGACGGTGTAATCGCCCTGGACCTTGCAGGTAACGCGGGGCAGGCATACCGCCTCTACCAGGCCGCCTTCGGCAGGAAGCCGGATCCGTCGGGTTTGGGCGTGCAGGTAAGCGCCCTGGATCGCGGCATCAGCGCGTTGCAGATCTCCGAGAATTTCATGTATTCAACCGAGTTCAGGGACCTCTACGGCAATACGCTGACGAATGCCGCCTTCATTACACAGCTCTACCGCAATGTGCTGCGCCGCGAGCCGGACCAGGCAGGCTTCGATCATTGGATAGGACTGCTCGATACCTTTCAGCTTTCCCGCGCCCAAGTCCTCTACGCTTTCAGTGAAAGTAACGAGAACCAATCGCGGGTGATGGCGGACATACAGAACGGCATCCTGTACACATCGGCCGATTCGGGGGCTACCCCACCGCCGCTCAGCGAAACGAAAACGATGACCCTGGCCGGCGGCTACCGCGACTATGCCATCGTTAAAAGCGCAACGCAGTACATCGCCAGGCATGCGACAGGTGATAGCATCGCGATCCCATCCAATATCCAGCGCCTGATCTTTTCCGACGGTGCAATTGGATTGGATATCAGCGGGAACGCGGGGCAGGCTTATCGCCTTTATCAGGCCGCCTTCAACAGAAAGCCCGACCTTCCCGGCCTTGGCGTGCAGACAGTCGCACTGGACCAAGGTGTCAGCCCGCTGCAAATTTCGCAAAACTTCATGAATTCAAAAGAGTTCACTGATCTCTACGGCGCCAACCTGTCCAACGCCGCCTTCATCACGCAGCTTTACCACAACGTGTTGCACCGCGAGCCGGAGCAGGCAGGCTTCGATCACTGGATGAACATACTCGCCAAGAATGAGCTAACCCGTGCACAGGTGCTTTATTCGTTCAGTGAAAGCGATGAGAACCGGGCACAGGTGTTGTCCGACATTCAGAACGGCATTCTTTACATGCCGGTCGGTGTCGCGGAAACGCCGGCACCGCCACCACTCGGCGAATCACCTCCTGCAAACAGCGCTCCGAAAGCGGGGTCTACCGCAGGCACCGGAAGTGTCATGGAAGGGCTATGGGTCAATACGCAGAGTGCGCCAGGTGCACCACCCGGCATGGCGTTCATTGATGGCTCCGGCAACTATCTTGGTTTCCAGGGAACAGATGTACTGCTCACCGGCGGATGGACGCTCTCCGGATCAGACTGGAGTTTCACATCGGCCAGCCGGTATTACGTGACGTCCGGCAGCGTTCCGTTTGCAATGGGACTGGGCGGTTCCGGGACAGTAACGCCCCGTGAGCGCATCAATGGCGTCTATGGTGCCGTCATTTCCGCCGGCAGCACACCCGATAAGCCCATCACCCAACTCTATTCAAACGCGAACGCACTGGCGGTCACGCAGGCGGACATGGCCGGCACATGGTCAACGTCCGGCAAATCGATCGTCGTCGGCGCCGATGGAACAATGACAGGCCGGTTCACAGGGGCTGGATTTGGAGACTGCATGTTGCAGGGAACGCTCACCCAAGCAGCACCCGGGACCTCAAAGAACTTGTTTGTGATGAGCGTAAGTCCATCTGCCGGCCCGCAAGGCGCCTGCAACCTGGACCCGGGATGGACATACACGGGCTATGCGGCGATTACCCTGACGAACGTGAGTAGCGCGCCAAGGCCGTATTTCAAGCGGTCTGTGACATTTGCGGTAGAAAAATTTGCAAGGTGGTTTGCGGGCGAGTTGGTCAGGCCCTAAAACTAGAAGGGCTGAGCAACTGATTCAGCCCAACAAAAAACCCGCATCAGCAAACGCATGATGCGGGTTTTTATTTTGTAGGACTTCACGCTACATTCTGGCGGAGAGAGGGGGATTCGAACCCCCGATAGGCTATGAACCTATACACGCTTTCCAGGCGTGCGACTTAAACCACTCATCCATCTCTCCTGAATTCAGGTCTCGCTTTCGCGAAGCCGCAGATTATAGCAAAACTTCGGCGGGGAATTGCACTATTTAAACTCGCGAATTTGACGAAGCGCAGAAAAAAGCCGGCGCGACTTGTGATCGCGCCGGCAATCTTACCGGTTTCATTGGCAGGGTTGCCTGTCTGGCCAGCTTTGCCGCCCTGCTTATTGGGCCTGCTTCAGTTGATCCAGAATTGCCGGATTTTCGAGGGTGGATATATCTTGCGTGATCTCTTCGCCCTTGGCGAGTACGCGGAGCAGGCGGCGCATGATCTTGCCGGAGCGTGTCTTGGGCAGGTTGTCGCCGAAACGGATCTCCTTCGGCTTGGCAATCGGCCCGATCTCCTTGCCGACCCACTCGCGCAGTTCCTTGGCGATCTGCTTTGCCTCGTCGCCGGTTGGCCGCGGACGCTTGAGAACCACGAAGGCGCAGATGGATTCGCCGGTGGTATCGTCCGGCTTGCCCACCACCGCCGCCTCGGCGACGATCGGGTTTGCAACCAGCGCCGATTCGATCTCCATCGTACCCATCCGATGGCCCGAGACGTTGAGCACGTCGTCGATGCGGCCGGTGATGGTGAAGTAGCCGGTTTCCTCGTTGCGGATGGCACCGTCGCCGGCAAGGTAGGTTTTACCGCCGAGTTCTTCGGGGAAATAGCTCTTCTTGAACCGCTCCGGGTCGTTCCAGATGGTGCGGATCATCGATGGCCATGGCCGCTTGACGACGAGTATGCCGCCCTGCCCGTTCGGCAAATCATGACCCGTTTCGTCGACCACCGCTGCCATGATGCCCGGTAAAGGCAATGTGCATGAACCCGGCACCATGGGCGTCGCACCCGGCAGCGGCGTGATCATGTGGCCGCCGGTTTCGGTTTGCCAGAAGGTGTCGGCGATCGGGCAGCGCTCGTTGCCGACATTGCGGTAGTACCACATCCATGCTTCCGGGTTGATTGGTTCGCCAACGGAACCGAGCAGGCGCAGACTGGAAAGGTCGTATCCTTTCGGATGCACTTTCTCGTCGGCATCGGCGGCCTTGATCAGCGAGCGGATGGCGGTTGGCGCAGTGTAGAAGATGGTGGCCTTGTGCCGCTGGATCATTTCCCAGAAACGTCCTGCATTCGGGTAGGTAGGAACGCCTTCGAACACGATCTGCGTTGCGCCGACCGCCAGCGGGCCATAGGCGATGTAGCTGTGGCCGGTGACCCAGCCGATGTCGGCGGTACACCAGAAGATGTCGGTGGGCTTGATGTCGAAGGTCCACTTCATCGTGAGCGCGGCCCACAGCAGGTAGCCTGCGGAGGAATGCTGCACGCCCTTGGGCTTGCCTGTGGAACCGGAGGTGTAGAGGATGAAGAGCGGGTGTTCGGCATCCACCCATTCCGGTTCGCAGGTATCGGACTGGTTGGCCACCACATCCTGCATCGGCCGGTCACGGCCCTGTTGCATCGGGATATCGGCGCCGGTGCGCTGATAGACGACGACATTCTTGATGCCTTCGCAGCCGCCCATGCCGAGGGCCTCGTCGACGATGGCTTTGAGAGGCAATTGCTTGCCGCCACGCACCTGCTGGTCGGCGGTGATGACGGCAACCGCGCCGGCGTCGATAATGCGTTCCTGCAGTGATTTGGCGGAGAAGCCGCCGAAGACCACCGAGTGTGTCGCCCCGATCCTGGCGCAGGCTTGCATGGCGACGATGCCTTCGACCGACATCGGCATGTAAATGACGACGCGGTCACCTTTCTTGATGCCAAGCGATTTCAGGCCGTTGGCGAAGCGGCATACGCGGCCATGCAACTCCCGGTAGGTGACAGGCGTGACCTTGCCGTCGTCGGTTTCGAACAGGATGGCGGTCTTGTCGGCGTTGCCGTTATGCAGGTTACGGTCCAGGCAGTTGTAGGAGACGTTGAGCCGACCATCCTCGAACCACTTGTAGAAAGGCGCATCGGCTTCGTTAAGCGTCTTGCTGAAAGGCTGGTGCCATTCGAGGTTTTCGCGCGCGAGGCGAGCCCAGAATCCTTCGTAGTCACGCTCCGCTTCGGCGCACATGGCCTTGTATGCGTCCATGCCCGAAATCGCGGCATTGCTCACCGATGCCTGCGGGGGCTGAAAAATGCGGTTTTCCTGCTTGAGGGTTTCGATCTTGGCCATGGGACTCTCCTGCTAAGGATTTAACTTGACGCAAAGATAAGCTTTTACACTTACTCGTGCCTTACACCCGTCGCGACAGCCAGGATGTCACGTCCATTGCATTACGGTCCTTCTTCAATTGCATGCCGCTTCGGGTCCAGGCGAAATAACGGCATGATGCACAGCCGCTATTGGTCGCTCCGCACTATCTCTTTTTTGTCGATTCGCATGCCCGGAATCGGTGCATATTTATTTTCTCGAATTCTATTTATAGGCCTTACTTAGGGATGTTGTTTGCGGATTATCATGCCGGTCGCGGCTGGACATGGTTGCCAATTCCGGGTCAATGACGCAGCGCGGAAAAATCTCCCGGCAAGTGTAAAATGCCGAGGTTCCATTTCCCTTCCGCATCACTCATCCCAATGAAGCCAAACGACACCCACACATCCGATATCAAGAAGCCAATCAGGCCGCTGCCGAATTTGATCTTCATGAGCCGCTGGCTGCAGTTGCCGCTGTATCTGGGATTGATTCTTGCCCAGTGCGTCTATGTCTACAACTTCTGGGCCGAGCTGTATTACCTGATCGGCGCGGCGGTCGGCAATCAGGATGCACTCAAGCATATTCTCGATGCCGTTGCCATTCCCGGCGCCATACAACCGACCAAGCTGAATGAAACAACCATCATGCTGGTCGTGCTCGGCCTGATCGACGTCGTCATGATTTCCAACTTGCTGATCATGGTCATCGTTGGCGGTTATGAGACCTTTGTTTCTCGCATGAATCTGGAAAGCCATCCCGATCAGCCGGAATGGTTGTCACATGTCAACGCATCGGTACTGAAAGTGAAACTCGCAACGGCGATCATCGGCATCTCATCCATTCACTTGCTGAAGACCTTCATCAATGCCGCTGCATACGACGAGAAGACCCTGATCGCGCAGACCGGCATCCACGTCGTCTTCCTGCTCTCGGCCATCGCGATTGCATATAGCGACCGGATCATGGCCGGCACGCACAGTCACGCGAGCACCATCAAAAATCCGCACTAACACCGAAAATGGACTGCGACCGTTTTTCGGTGTTCCGCGAAGAAGCTGACGTTCCTACAGATGTCAGCCTTGCACATTCAGTGCGGATCGATTCGATGAAGGCATAACGCCAAGGTTGATTCGATCCGCAGCTCCGGCTTGTTCCACCTTGAACTTTTACCCGGAATAAATCTCCTACATTGGTAATTTAACAATTCATTACCATCAGGAGGATTCACATGGGTATGCTAGGCAATATTTTCAGCAAGATTTTTCCGTCCCGCGCCGGGTCGAACTCGACCGCAGCAGCTACACCGGAGGCCACGACGGCATCGGCTCCTGCAGCGGCGGCAACTGAGCCGCAAGCGACATCGACTGGATCGCCAGCCGCTGAAGTGGATGTGGAGGCGGTGTTGAATGATCTGGCCAAAAGCAATCCGCAGAAACTCAATTGGCGCACGTCGATCGTTGACCTGCTGAAGCTGCTGGACCTGGATAGCAGTCTGGCGGCACGCAAGGAACTGGCCCAGGAACTGCAATACACCGGCGACACAAATGACTCCGCCGCGATGAATATCTGGCTGCACAAGCAAGTGATGAACAAACTGGCGGCGAACGGTGGCAAGGTACCCGCCGATTTAAAAGATTAAGGTCGATCGCTACCCTGGATTCCGTTCCCGGATCTGGAACCGAGAACGGAATTAGCGCTTTCGGATGATTTACCGACGTAAGCGCCCTGGCAGCGGGACGACACGGCGACACGCACGCACGCTCTGCCACCTAAGTGAAAGCACGTCGTCGTTCCCGGCACCTTAACAACAGCACGCTTGAGTCACAACGTGCGCCGCCATATCAGGCGAACCTCCCATCCGAGAACCCGGACAAGCTTCAGGTATTCCGGATCAGGCCTTCTTTACCCACGCACTGCACCATCCCGGACCCGCAACCTGCTTGCCGGCGAAGATTGCGCAAGGCGCCAGCGGATCGGTGGCCTTTCCCTGATACAGCTGGCAATTGGAGCAAAGCTGTCCCTCTGCATAGTTTGGAAATTTTTTCTTGTCGACGGTCTTGGCATTGTCTTTGTAGCCAAGCGATAGTGCTTGTGGCTCTGTCTCGGACAATTTCGGTGCATCTGCCGCATTGGCTAGCTTGCCGATCGCCAGACCGGAGACCAGCGTGGCGCTGGTGATCATGAAGGTTCGTCTGTTCGCTTTCATTTTTTCCTCTACCGTAAGAATGAAGTTTGCGACAGGAATTTGTCGCGTACACGTAACCTGACAACGTTGATATGATGATTTCCGAGCCGCTTAAGTTCTACCGTGAACGTGATAAATTTTCATTTGTCTTGGACATTTAAGAAAATAGCCCGGCCGATGTCCAATGACACAGGTTGCGCACGGAAAGAATCCGGATTTCTTTCGAACTTGTGGATAAAGCCGTCCGAGAATGCCCAATGAAAAACCAGGCGACAGGATTGCATTGAGGGAAATCAGGCGCTCCGGTTCCAGCAACAAGTACACGCATTGCGCCTTCAAACATTCCTTCCTGCCACGCTGTCACTACGCACTTTCAACGACGAGCTCCGAGCGCTTTCAATCCCTTGCCGCATTGAAAGATTGACGTTGCCTGCAAGCCAGCGCAGGGAAGACAGAGGTAAAATACCGGGTTGATTTTTGAACGATGCATGGCCACGGAAGCCAGCACGATATTGGTTAAACCCTGCGCTGTTTCGGTTTGTACAGATTCGGTTTGTTTCGCGTACAGATGTTCACGTATTTGGGTTCCAAGAACATTTTTACAGAATTCCCAACATGATTCGGAGACCTCGCCGAAACCATGCTGCACCAGCTATCTCATTGTCTTTACTGGAAACTTCATGACCATCATCAAGCAGGAAGATCTCGTTGAATCGGTTGCGGCCGCGCTGCAGTACATCAGCTACTACCATCCGGTCGATTACATCCAGCATCTCGCACGCGCCTACGAAACGGAGCAGAGCCCGGCTGCAAAAGACGCAATCGCGCAGATTTTGACCAACTCGCGCATGTGCGCGGAAGGTCGCCGGCCGCTGTGCCAGGACACCGGCATCGTCAACGTGTTCCTGAAAATCGGCATGGACGTGCGCTTCGAAGGTTTCAAGGGCTCGATCACCGACGCCGTCAACGAAGGCGTGCGTCGCGGCTACAACCATCCGGACAACATCCTGCGCGCATCGGTTGTCGCCGATCCGCAGTTCGAGCGCAAGAACACCAAGGACAATACGCCTGCGGTGGTGCACATGGAGCTGGTGCCGGGCAACACGGTGGATGTGCAGGTCGCGGCCAAGGGCGGCGGCTCGGAAAACAAATCCAAGTTCGTGATGCTCAATCCCTCCGACTCCATCGTCGACTGGGTGCTGAAGACAGTGCCGACCATGGGCGCCGGATGGTGCCCGCCGGGCATGCTCGGGATCGGTATCGGCGGCACTGCGGAACGCGCCATGCTGATGGCAAAGCAGGTGCTGATGGAAGATATCGACATGTATGAACTGAAGCAGCGCGGCCCGCAAAACAAGACCGAGGAACTGCGCCTCGAACTGCATGAAAAAATCAATGCGCTCGGCATCGGCGCGCAAGGCCTTGGCGGCCTGACCACGGTGCTGGATGTGAAGATCATGATGCATCCGACGCATGCGGCATCAAAGCCGGTAGCAATGATCCCGAACTGCGCGGCGACGCGCCATGCGCACTTCGTGCTCGATGGTTCCGGCCCCGCCTACATCGAACCGCCGTCACTGTCGAACTGGCCGGATGTGCAATGGCTGCCGGATACCGAGAAGTCCAAGCGCGTCGATCTCGATACGCTGACGAAGGAAGAAGTCGCATCCTGGAAGCCGGGCCAGACGCTGCTCCTGAACGGCAAGATGCTGACCGGCCGCGACGCCGCTCACAAGCGCAT
>NZ_DAIUCO010000065.1:0-21147 GCF_036846085.1 Noviherbaspirillum sp.
CCACGCCGTCGGGCGACGCCTCCCAAAATATGCGCCAGTTCCAGTTGTAATTCATATTCCCCTCGTCTCTTTAGAGAGTCGTCGATTCAGTGCATCGTCCATTCCGGACAGAGTTAAACATTGATACTACTTGCGGTAATCGTCGGTTTAAATTTTTTGTGCAAAGCAGCAATTTCATATCTAAAAATAAAACGGGAGGCGCAAGCCCCCCGTTCAGGTTTTCACTCTGGTGAAATTACTTTGTTTTGTACGCTTCAGGATCGCCGGAGTCAGTCGGCTTGGCAATGGCTGCCTTCAACGGCTCGCTCATCGGGATGTTCAGGTTGATGCCCTTCGGCGGAATCGGCGACTGGAACCACTTGGCATACAGGCGGTTGATTTCACCGGACTTGAACAGCGCGATGACTGCGTCATCCACCGCCTTCTTGAACGCCGGGTCGTCGCGGCGCATCATGATGGCATACGGCTCGACCGACAGGGCTTCGCTGGTGATCGAATAGTCGGCCGGCGACTTGGAGCTGGCTGCCAGGGACGCAAGCAGGATGTCATCCATGGCGAACGCAACCGCGCGGCCGGTTTCGACCATCAGGAACGCTTCTGCATGATCCTTCGCGGTCATGATGTTCATGCCGAGATTACGCTCACCGTTCAGTGAAGTTACTTGCTTGAGGTTGGATGTACCGGATGTCGAAACGAGCGACTTCCCTTTCATGTCATCAAGGCTCTTGATGTTCGATGATTTCTTGGCGAGCAGACGGTTGGCTGTAACGAAGGTAGTCGGCGCGAACGCAACCTGTTTCTGGCGCTCCAGATTATTTGTCGTGGAGCCGCATTCCAGATCAACCGTACCGTTGGCCATCAGCGGAATGCGCGTGGCGGATGTGACCGGATTCATCTTCACGTTGAGCGACGACAGGCCGAGCTGCTTCTGCAGTGCATTGACCACCTTCATGCACAGGTCGATGGAATAACCCTGATAAGACTGCTTGTCGTCCAGATAGGAGAAAGGAATGGAAGAGTCGCGAACGCCGAGCGTGATTCCGCCGGTGTCCTTGATTTTTTTCAGTGTGCCGGTTTCCTGTGCCTGTGCTGTACCGGCAATCGCGCCAGCCGCAACCAAAACCGAAATAAACTTCGAGAATTTCATAACGTCTCCTAAGAAAAATTGTGCAGCCTAGTGTAACAAACCCTTGTTTTAACAGCTTATATAACTACGTGGGGATGTCTGGTTGGTGTCGATCTCCCTCGCTTAGAACGTCCTGCCGGAGTCTATCGTTGACCCTTGCAACTACGCGTTAGTACGTACTGCGTGTGAATCAATCTCCCACTTTGTCAGTTGGAAAACGCAGCATATCCCTCAATAGATGTCCCATCGGCATATTCATATTCAAGCCTTTGGGAGGAATCGGATTCTTGAACCATTTATCGTAGAGCTTATAGATTTCACCGTCATTGACGATTCTGCCCATCTCGCGATCGACGACGGCCTTGAAAGCCGCATCGTCCTTGCGCAGCATGATTGCATAGGGCTCAGCGGAAAGCGCGTCACCGAGCACCGTGAAGTTACCGGGATTTTGTGCATTTGCACGAAGGCCGAATAACAAAACATCGTCCATGGGAAACGCTTCCGCCTGCCCTTTTTCAACCATGCTGAACGACTCGGCGTGATCCCGGCCTTCCACCAGTTTCAGACTCAGTGCTCTCACTTTGTCGCGGTCATTCAGCAGCTTGACGGTGGTCGTGCCTTTGGTGGTGACTACCCGTTTGTCACGGAGATCCGACCAGTTCTTGATGCCCGAATCAGTTCTTACGACCATGCGTGCCGCTGCTACGAAATGAGGGATGGTGAATGCCACTTGCTTGCGGCGCTCGGCATTGTTGGTGGTTGAACCGCATTCAAGATCCGCCTTGCCTTCCATGATCGTAGGAATGCGATTGGATGGCGTCACCGGAACGAATTTGACATTCAATTGGGAGAGCTTCAATTCGCGCTTGATTGCATCGGCCACTTTCAGGCACAAGTCGATTGCATAGCCCACCGGCTTTTTATTGTCGTCCAGGTAGGAGAATGGAATGGATGCTTCGCGGTAAGCGATCGTGACGGTTTGGGTGTCACGAATCGTCGCCAAAGTCTGAGCGGCGTACGACGGAACAAAAAACAATCCCAGTGCGATGAGGAAAGCCGCTCGAATAGATTGTGTTGTAGCGCGCAATATAGCGGGCATAAGGTCTCCGGCTCATGCTGGGTTAATCAAAAGCAATGCCCGTCTACGAGGACATGTTTCTATATAGCAAATTATGTGCCACTCTTGCTATACGTGATAACCACAACTGATGCTTTGTCAGTCGTTTTTATTGTGGAATTTGTTAATGCAGCGGGCTTCGAACGGCCCGCTGCCACTGCTTAGGTGTATTTGCGAGTTCAGATCAGGGATACAAACCGCGCATCTCGCGCGCCTGCAGCACACGGGTACAGGCGACGATAAATGCCGCGGTACGCAACGACACGTTCTTTTCTTCTGCAAGCTGCCATACTGCGGCAAACGCTTCGCGCATGATGCGTGTGAGCCGCAGGTTGATCTCGTCTTCGGTCCAGAAGAAACTTGAAAAATCCTGCACCCATTCAAAGTAGCTGACCGTCACACCGCCTGCATTGGCGATCACATCAGGTACGACCAGCACGCCCTTTTCACGCAGTATGTCGTCTGCCGCCGGCATGGTCGGTCCATTCGCGCCTTCCAGAATAATCTTTGCGCGAATGTTGTTTGCGTTGCTTTCGGTAATTTGCTGTTCCAGTGCCGCAGGCACCAAAATATCGCAGTCCAGTTCCCAAAATCGGGCACGGTCATTCAAGGTCTCAACGCCGGTGAAGCCGGCAACACTACCTGTGGCGTTCACGTGCGCTTGCAGTGCCGGCACATCGATTCCGGCTTCGCTCACGACCGTCGTGATGTGATCCTGCACGGCGATGACCTTGGCACCGGCTTCCGAAAAGAGCCGGGCGGCGATGCCGCCGACATTCCCGAAGCCCTGAATGGCGACTCGAGCACCCTTGATATCGAGGCCCTGTTTGGCCGCAGCTTCGCAGCCGACCACGAACACACCACGACCGGTTGCTTCCCTACGGCCGAGGCTGCCGCCGAGGGAAATCGGTTTGCCGGTAACGACACCGGAGGATGTGCTT
Organism: Noviherbaspirillum sp.; assembly: GCF_036846085.1. NCBI lineage: Bacteria > Pseudomonadati > Pseudomonadota > Betaproteobacteria > Burkholderiales > Oxalobacteraceae > Noviherbaspirillum > Noviherbaspirillum sp. The sequence goes on from NZ_DAIUCO010000065.1 coordinate 3,185, forward strand.
CCCTGGTTCATGGAATAGGTGTCCATCATCCACGCCATGATCTGCTCATTGGTATTCACGTCCGGCGCCGGTATATCCTTGTTGGGCCCGATGATGATATTGATTTCGCTGGTATAGCGACGCGTCATTCGCTGGAGTTCGCCCGGCGAAAGGGTTCTCGGGTCGACCCGGATGCCGCCTTTCGCACCGCCATATGGCACGTTGACCGCCGCATTCTTGACTGTCATCCACGCAGACAGCGCCATGACTTCGGACAGCGTCACATCCTGGTGGAAACGCACACCGCCCTTGCCCGGGCCACGCGATGTATTGTGCTGCACACGATAGCCCTCGAAGTGGGCGATCGTTCCGTCATCACGCTCGATGGGAACGTCGACGATCAAGATCCGTTTTGGACGCTTCAAGGTTTCCACCCACCGCGCCAGCGATCCAAGATAAGGGGTGACGCGGTCGATTTGTTCAAGATATACGCCCCACGGGCCGATCTCGTGCTGGGTGAGATAAGAAGGGATTTCATGCTGGATGGACATGCAGTTGCTCCTTGTATTGGCAGCCATGTGATCGGCCACGTTTAATGAACGGCATGCTAGAACAACACCGCTTTACCGATCCAATGCTTTGTTGGCATGCAACTATGCAAAAAAGACATACTTCTTTGTCTATGCGCGCAAACAGAATGCGTACCTTGTGCGGTCTTATCGGTCGGCAAGTAACCGCTAGGACGCAATGATTTCCTTGGATGGCATCGGCTTGCGCTTCCGGGCTTTTGCCTTGGCTTGGGCTTCATTGCGTTGGATCAGATATTCCCAAAGACGTGCGACGATCGGCTTTCCGGGCCGCTGGGAAGTCGGCCGCTCGCGGTAAAGGCGGATTTCCATATGCACTTCCCATTCGGACTGGCCAGCATCCGCGCGGGCCAGCTGCCGCTGCTTGACCTCGCGCGTTACTGCGGACTCGGGCAGGAAAACGATGCCGTGGCCTTCCAGTGCCATCATTTTCAGGCCTTCGGCCATGTCGGTCTCATAGCGCTTCGAAAGATGAAGAGGACGTTTCGCATCGGAGAGGATCAGCTCCACCATGCGCCCCAGGTATGCGTTGCTGGTATAGGAAAGAAACGGCAGCGGCGATTTCGCCGTGCCTGGCAGGAGCAGATCAGGAACACCCGCCTTGCTGCAGCGCGCATACGCGCGCAGCGCTTCGCTGCCGAGGGTGATCATGTCGTACCGGCTTGCATCGAGCTGGACGGGCTGGCGCGGATGGTGATAACACAGCAGCAGGTCGCAACCGCCCTCCACCATGGTCATGACTGCATCGTGAACGTTCAGCGCAATCAGGCGCGTGTTCAGTATGCCGAAACCTGCCTCCAACTCCGTCATCCACTTCGGCATATACGTCAGCGACAGCGTATGCGGCACTGCGAAGTCGACAGTAGCGTGCGCGGTTGGCCGCTTGCCCCGCAACAACGCCCTGGCGTTGTTGATCTGGCCTAGCATCTCGAGTGCCTGTTCATAAAAGACCTCGCCGGCCGGCGTCAGCCTGGTGGGATAGGAAGTGCGATCGATCAGATCGGCGCCGAGCCAGGCTTCCAGCGATTGGATACGGCGCGAAAAGGCGGGCTGGGTCACATGCCGCAGTTCGGCCGAGCGACTGAAGCTACGTGTCTCCGCGAGCGAGATAAAATCTTCCAACCATTTGGTTTCCATATCGCTATGTTAGTAGGTTTTATAACGAAGCAAAACAGCGGTAGCTAAACAGGCCGAAAACGAGTTGGAAGCAGTTTCAAAAATGCTGATTCATATTCGCTAAGCGAGCGCGGAACGCACATCAACGTCATCGGAAGCCGGCGGCGAGCCCGGCGGACTATCCTTTCGAGCCTGCTGCCGCTGCCACATTTGCGCATACACGCCCTCGGCTTCCAGCAACTGTGCATGCGTGCCCCGCTCGACGATCCGACCATGATCGAGCACGAGGATCTGGGCGGCATCCGCGATGGTCGACAATCGGTGGGCAATGACCAGCGCGGTCCTGCTCTTGGCGATCTCCTTGAGCTGCGCCTGTATCGCCTGCTCGGATTTCGAATCAAGCGCGGAAGTCGCTTCGTCAAAAATCAGCAGGGAAGGATTCTTCAACAGGGTTCTTGCAATGGCCACTCGCTGCTTTTCGCCACCGGATAACTTCAGTCCCCGCTCCCCCACCATGGAGGCATAACCGTCCGGCAGGCTTTCGATGAAATCATGGATATAAGCTGCTTTTGCCGCAGCCACGATCTCTTCCTTGGTCGCCCCCGGCTTGCCATAGGCGATGTTGTACTCGATGGTGTCGTTGAACAATACGGTGTCCTGCGGCACGATGCCGATGGCTTTGCGCAAGGACGCCTGGGTGACGTCCCGCAAATCCTGACCGTCGATCGTAATGCTGCCGGAATCAATGTCATAAAACCGGAAAAGCAGGCGGGAAAGCGTCGACTTCCCTGATCCGCTATGTCCGACGACAGCGGTCGTGGTGCCGGCCGGTATCGTGAAGTCGACATCGAACAGGATCTGCCGCTTTGCTTCATAACTGAAGTTCACGTGCGAAAAGCGGACCTCCGCGCCATGGATCGCCAACGGCTTGGCGGTGGGTGCATCGGCTATCTCACGATGCTGATCGAGCAGGGAAAACAGTCTCTCCATATCAGCCATGCTCTGCTTGATTTCCCGGTATATCACGCCCAGAAAGTTCAGCGGAATATACAGCTGGATCATGAAGGCATTTACCAATACCAGATCGCCCAAGGTCATGGTGCCGTCGATGACGCCCTGGGTCGCGCGCCACAAAATCAGGGTGACCGCGGTCGCTATGATCAGCGACTGTCCGGTATTCAGGAATGACAGTGACGTCTGCGATTTGACGGCAGCGGTCTCCCAGCTCTCCAGACTTTTATCGTAGCGCTTCGCTTCGTATTCCTCGTTGCCGAAATACTTGACGGTCTCGTAATTGATCAGCGAGTCGATAGCCTTGATATTCGCTTTTGAATCAAGATCGTTCATCGTGCGGCGGAAGTGCGTACGCCACTCGGTGACCGCGATCGTATAAGCGATATAGATCACCAATGCGGAAATGGCAATGACTGCAAACCATACATCGTAGTTCAGCACAAGGTAGCCAACGACCAGGGTGATTTCAACCAGGGTCGGGAGGATGCTGTACAGCGTATAGGAGACCAGCGAAGAAATGCCCCGCGTGCCGCGCTCGATGTCCCGCGTCATGCCGCCGGTCTGCCGGTTCAGGTGGAAACGCAGGGAAAGGGCATGCAGGTGGCGAAATACTTTGAGTGCAATCGTGCGCACCGCGCTTTGTGTCACTTTGGCGAATACAAATTCACGCAGCTCGGTAAAGAGCGTCGTGCATAGGCGCAATGCGCCGTATGCCACGAGAATCCCTATCGGCAACACCAGCACCGCCTGCGGATCGCCCGGCTTGATTGTCATATGGTCAATGAGCGCCTTGAGAACGAGCGGCACGCCCACATTGGCGAACTTGGCGCCGACAAGGAACAGCAATGCGAGGAACACACGCCACTTGTATTCCCATAAGTAAGGCAACAATGTCTTTAAGGTTGCCCAATCATTCCGCGTGCCTTGGTTGGCGGCGGGTTCGGGCGAGGAAACGGAGTGGCGACGCATGGAGGAATGGGAAAGGAATTTAGAATGGTTTATGCTGTGTCCCGCAGATTGTAGCCCAGGGCCTGTTATTCAACCGTTGCACCGCGAGGCGCGGCAGAATGGCTGCATACCCGGACAGCTACAACGGACACCAGATCAAAATGTGGGAGGAAAAATGACCAATACCAATCAAGGCTGCCTGCCGGACGGCAAAATTCCGCAACTCCGCGTCATGCCGATGCCGGCGGATGCAAATGTCCACGGCGACGTGTTCGGAGGATGGATCATGGCGCAAGTCGACATTGCCGGCTCTCTTCCGGCAGTGCGCCGGTCGAACGGCCGTGTCGCCACGATCGCCGTCAACTCTTTCGTGTTCAAGAATCCGGTCTTTGTCGGCGACCTTCTCTCTTTCTATGCCGACATCGTCAAGGTCGGCAATACATCAATTACCGTGAATGTCGAAGTTTTCGCGGAACGAAACCGACTGCAGGCGGAAACCGTGAAAGTGACGGAAGCCACGTTGACGTATGTCGCCACGGACGAAAATCGCAAGCCGCGTCAGGTGCCACCACTTTCGTCATTGACGACGCAGATCTGACCTTCCGCAGCCGGCCCTCTGTTCGCATCGCCATGCAAACCGCCCTCCATGATTCCTGATCGCAGGTGCTTTCTTCTGCAGACCGGCCGACTGCTGTCCCTGGCGGCGTTAGCCGCTGCCTATCCCGGTGCTGCGCTGGCACGCACCAGCGCCTATCCGTTCGGTCTTGGCGTGGCGTCCGGCTCGCCACGGGCCAACAGCGTCGTGCTGTGGACCCGCATCCTTTCCGATCCACTGAATGCGGAATCCGTGAAAGAGGCACCGTTATTATTGCGATGGGAAATCGCGGAAGATGAAGCTTTCAAGCGGATCGTCGCCGATGGCGCCACGACCGCGTTGCATGAACTGGCACACAGCGTCCATGTCGACGTGTCGGGCTTGCGTCCGGACCGATGGTATTGGTATCGCTTCATGCTGGGTGATGCAGTCAGCCCGATTGGACGCACCCGCACCACACCTGCGGCGGATGCTCTTCCCACCCGCATGCGATTTGCCGTCGCGTCCTGCCAGCACTGGGATTTCGGCCACTACGCCGCGCATCGCCATATCGCTGCCGAGGCGCCTGATCTGGTCGCTTTCCTCGGGGACTATATCTATGAACGCGGCCGATACGATCTCCAGCACCCCGATTCGCCCAGCGGCCGCGGTGATGAAACCATCACGCTGAAGGACTACCGGGCCCGCTACGCGCAATACAAATCCGACCTTCATTTGCAGGCCGCGCACCATGCAGCGCCATGGATCGTGACATGGGATGACCATGAAGTAGCCAATGATTACGCGAATGACCGGGACGAACGCCTCGACGACAACTTCATGGCGCGTCGGGCTGCCGCCTACCAGGCGTTTTACGAGCACATGCCCATCAGATTGACACCACGCCCGGCCGGCGCCCATGATTTCACGGGCTTGCGCATTTACGATTGCGTGAAATGGGGCCGACTGGCGCAATTTCATCTGCTCGACAATCGGCAATACCGCGACTACCAGGCCTGCCAACGTCCTGGCAGAGGAGGATCGAATATCGTCACGGCGCGTTGCTCGGATCGGCTTGCGCCGACGCGCTCCTTGCTGGGGCCCGACCAGGAGTCGTGGCTGGCGAACGAATTTGCGCGTTCCAAGGCCCGATGGAACCTGTTGGCGCAGCAAACCTTGATGGCGCAATCAATGAGCGTGCCGCCTGCACAATCCCGGGATGAGGATCGCTTTTGGAATGACGGCTGGGACGGCTATCCCGCTTCCCGCGACAGGCTCCTGAACAACATGACGAAACATCGCCTGGCCAATCCGATGGTGCTTTCCGGCGACGTACACACGTTTTATGCGGCTGATCTGAGGCAGGATTTCAGCCGACCGGTCTCCGACGACAATCCGATTGTCGCTACAGAATTCTGCGGAACGTCGATCACCTCCCGCTCACGCGCACAGTCGATCACGGACCAGATCGTCGCCAACAATCCGCATTTGCACTACGGCCGCAGCGACCGGCGCGGTTTTATGATGATGGACATGACGCCGGTCTCCTCCACGGCTCGCTTTCAGGCATTGGACGATGTGGCGCGGGAAGACTCCGGGGTATCGACGCTGGCCTCTTTCCTGGTTGAAAACGGTCGGACCGGCGCCATCCGCACCGGCTGATGACGATACAAGATTTGGGTCTTGATAAAAAAACCGCCTGACACTGCAGGCGGTTTTTTATCGGACATTGAATTACGCGGCCTTCTTTTCGTCTCGCAATTCGCGCCGCAATATCTTGCCGACATTGGTTTTCGGCAGGTCATCACGAAACTCGATGTATTTCGGCTTCTTGTAAGCAGTGAACTGTTCCTTGCAATAATCCATCAACTGCTCGGCAGTCAACGAAGGATCCTTGCGTACCACGAACAGCTTTACCGCTTCGCCGGAATTGCTGTCCGGTACGCCGATGCAGGCACATTCCAGCACCCCGGGATGTGCCGCAACCACGCCTTCGATTTCATTAGGATAAACATTGAAGCCCGAGACCAGGATCATGTCTTTCTTGCGGTCGACGATCTTGACGAAACCACGTGCGTCCATCACGCCGACATCGCCCGATTTGAAGAAGCCATCCGGCGTCATGACTTTTGCAGTTTCGTCAGGGCGGTTCCAATAGCCCGCCATCACCTGGGGACCGCGAATCGCGATTTCACCAGGCTCGCCAAGTGCCACTGGCTTGCCGTCATCATCCAGGATGGCGATTTCCGTCGACGGAATCGGCAGTCCGATGGTGCCAGAGAATTCGTTCACATCACCCGGATTGCAGGTCGCAACTGGAGCAGTCTCGGACAATCCGTATCCTTCGATGATCGGGCAACCGGTAATCTTGAGCCATTTGTCGTTGACGGCTTTTTGCACCGCCATGCCGCCGCCGTTGCAGATCTTGAGCGCCGAGAAATCAAGCTTGCTGAAATCCGGATGGTTGACCAGGCCGTTGTACAGCGTGTTGACCGCCGGCAGCATGTTGACTTTGTATTTACCCAATTCCTTGATGAAGCCAGGAATATCCCGTGGATTCGGGATAAGGATATTCATTCCGCCGAGACGCGTGCCCAACAGGCAGCAGGCGGTCAACGCGAAGATATGGTAAAGAGGCAGTGCGCAGACGATGGTCAGCGCCTCGACTTTCGGCTCTTTCTGCAAGGAGGGCTGTGCCCAGGCCTCGTTCTGCAGAACGTTCGCAATCACATTGCGATGTGTCAGCGTAGCGCCTTTTGATACGCCGGTGGTGCCGCCCGTGTACTGGAGGAACGCGACATCGTCATGCCCGAGTTCGACCGGCTTCAATGTCATCCCGGCGCCTTCCGACAATGCGCGCTTGAAACGCACTGCATTCGGCAGCGAGAATGCCGGAACCATTTTCTTCACATTGCGCACGACGAAATTAACGATCGTGCCTTTCAGGCCGCCCAGCATTTCACCCATGCTGGCGACGACGACATGCTTGACCTTGGTCTTGGCAATGACCTGTTCCAGCGTCGTCGCAAAGTTTTCGAGAATGATGATCGCTTCGGCTCCGGAATCGTTGAGCTGATGCTCCAATTCACGAGGCGTGTAAAGCGGATTGACGTTCACTACTGTGTAGCCGGCGCGCAGGACGGCGGCGATCGCGACCGGATACTGCAACACGTTCGGCATCATCAATGCGACGCGGGCGCCTTTCTTGAGCCCCTTGCTTTGCAACCAGGCGCCGAGCTTCTTGGAAAGCGTATCGACCTCCCCGTAGGTCATGTACTTGTCCATGCATACGTACGCATTGCGCGCGGCATATTTCTTGAATGACTCTTCCAGCAGGTGGACGAGCGATCGATACTGGGTGTAATCGATTTCTGCCGGTACGCCTTGTGGATACGACTTAAGCCAAAATTTGTCCATTGTCTACCTCTCGCTTTGATTTTTTCTAAGTGTGTTAAGAACGTCTAACAAAATGTGGGAATGACGGCGGAATAATATTCTGATAAGCACCCCGTCGAGGTAGTGCCTTTTTATCACGCGGACGCCATTTTGTTAGAAGCTTTAGGGATAAGCGAACACCTGGTTCATTTTTATCAACGTAGATGCTATCGGGCAGTGCACTTGTGTGCAAGTGATTTGAACGCTATCTGAAGATTTCTTCTAGCGCGCAGGCACTTATTGCAGCGCAACAATAAGTGCCTGTACAGAGACTTTTGGTGTGGTGAATTGAGTGACTGCGGGATCGAATGTGCCTGGTCCCGTCAACGGGACAGTCGGGCTTCTACGCTTTCGGTTGCCATCTGGTGGGATTTTGCCAGACCGGCAAGCTGTTCGTGGCGCCGCTCCTTGTCGAGAGACGACAGGCTGCGAACGGCAGCATAAAACTTATCAAGGCTTTTTTCCCTGGCCAGCAATGCCCGGAAGCCGGGAACGAGGTCGTGATATGTGGAAATTGCCGAGAGGTGCGCATTGGATAACGGCTCCGCAAACCAGCGATCGTATCCGCCATAACCGCCCCACTGTGCCTTCAACACTTGATACTGCTCCTTGAGGCTTTCGAATATCGCTGCTTTTCTCTTCCGCTTTTCGTGGTCATCGACATCGCGGGCGTAGTTCTCTTCAAGATCGTCCCGACATTTCGTCAGCAACGCCAGAAAACCTTCCTTGCGGCGCTGATAATCCCGGTAGGAATTCCGCATTTTTTCATCGCCGTATTTCGCCAGCCATCGCTCGACACCGACCTCCTCGACCGCGACCGCGAATGCCTCGTTGAACCGGGTATCACCTTGCGCATAGACCACCTGGTGCGCCAGTTCATGGAACACCAATCGGGCCAACTCCCCCTCCGGATACCTGATGAAGGTCGAAAGCACCGGGTCGTTGAAAAATCCGAGCGTTGAATAGGCGGGCACACCACCTACCTGAACATCGTAGCGCTGGGCCCGCAGCTCGGCAGCATACGCCATCGCGTCTTCCTTGCTGTAGTAGCCGCGGTAATTCACGCATCCGGCCACAGGAAAGCACCACTTCATTGGCTTCAGGGAGAATTCTTCGGTCGCCACCACGTTCCACAAGACGTAAGGCCTCTTCAGGTCTGCGTAGCTCTTGTAGCTTTCATTGTCCGGCAGCGCGAGCTCGCGCGCAGCGAAGCGCCGGATTTCCTGTACCTTGGCGAGCTTGTCCTTGAGGGTGCCGCTGACTTCCGGATCGGACAGCCATTCATCAATCGGCTTTGCTTCTGCAAGCAGCGAAAACTGCCCGTGTGCCGCCTGCACGTAATACCCCAGATGAGAGCAGCCGACGATCAATGCCGTCAAGCCGCTGAATGCCAACACCCGCCACTTCTTTTTCATGTCAACCTTATGTCCCATTCATACTGTGCCTCTCGGCGTAGCAGGAGTACGAGGTGGTTTCGGCAAGCTGTCAAAGCATGATGAAGAACAAGCACAGCACCACTGCAGCGGCCTCCTGATCGGCGAGTTGCCGCGGACATTCAACCGCATGGCTATGATGCGACAACATGAGAGATACGTTGTCGCACGCTCTTAGCGTTTTACCTTTTCCACTTCTACCAGCACGTCATAAAAAGTAGGCGATTTCCCCATATCGGTGAGCCGCTGACTTGTCACTTCATTGACGTTCTTGCCATCGGCGGAAAACTTCTTCCACCAGATGGACAAGCCGACAACCAATCCCTGACGCGCCTTGTCGGTCACTCTCGCTTTCGCCTCGAATGAGCCGCGGTCGTTATGGATGCGTACCCGGTCACCATTCTCGATGCTGCGTTGGGCAGCGTCAATAGGATGAATGTCAAGATGCGGCTCTCCTTCCGTACTGCGCAAACTCTGCACGTTGACGAAAGTGGAATTGAGGAAGTTTCGCGCAGGCGGAGAGATCATGGCGAGCGGATAGCGCTTTGCCAACGTCGGGTTGCTGGCCACCGATTCGTAGGGAGGAATATATGTAGGCAATGGATCGAGCCCGTCGAGCTTCATGGCCTCTGAATAAAACTCGCATTTGCCGGACGGAGTGGGAAAGCCGCCATGGGCAAACGGAGCATCGGGCGCATTGAGTTTTTGCCAGCCCCGCTGTTTCAGCGCATCCCAATCGAAGTGGATTGCCCGCGAATCATTCTTGTTGAATGCAACGCTGGCGATTGCATCGTCACTGTCGCCAAAGCAAGGATTATCAAATCCCATTCGTCTGGCGAGCAACCGGAAGATCTCCGTATTCGGCTTTGCTTCACCCATCGGCGCGATCGCTGCATTGTTTGCCATCATGTAGGTATGACCATACGCGGCATGGACGTCCACGTGCTCCAACTGCGTCGTTGCCGGCAGCAGGATATCGGCATAGTCGGCGGTATCGGTTTGAAAGTGCTCCAGCACGACGGTGAACAGATCATCACGGGCGAAGCCCTGGGCCACCTTTGACGACTCGGGCGCCACGGCGACAGGATTGGCGTTATAGACGATCACCGCTTCGATTTTCGGTCCGAACTCCGGCGAGGCTTCGCGCAGCAAATCGTCGCCGATGGTGCTCATGTTGATCGTGCGCGGCCTGGCGCCCGCAGGCAGCAAGTCCTGGCGCTGCAAGGCAGCGACATTCCGCGGGAACGTGTCCGAGGAAGACAACTGGATGCCACCGGCTGCATGACGCCAGGCACCGACCATTGCGGGCAGGCAGGCAATATTGCGAACCGACATGCCGCCGCCATGCACGCGTTGAATGCCGTAATTGACACGAATGGCAACCGGCTCTCCTCTGCGCGCGGTTGCGCCATAGTCACGCGCCAGCTGCACCACCTCGTCGACAGTGATTCCGCATGTCTCGGCTGTACGCTGCGGTGTCCATTCAGTGACGCGTTGCGCGAGTTGATCGAACCCTATTGTATGGCGTGCAATATAGTCCCGGTCCAGGAGCTCTTCCCGGATCAGCACATGCATCATTCCAAGCGCCAGGGCTGCGTCGGTGCCGGGCAACAACGCAATATGCTGATGGCACTTTTCGGCAGTCAGCGAGCGATAGGGATCGATGGCAATCAATTTGGCGCCATTGCGCTTTGCTTCCTGGGCGCGCATCCAGAAATGCAGGTTGGACGCAATCGGATTGCCTCCCCATATCAGGATCAGCTTCGCTGACTGGAATTGCTCGAGATCGGTACCGATACGCGCGCCGATCGTGTATCGATAGCCGACGCCGCCAGCCATACTGCAGATCGTACGGTCAAGGAACGACGCGCCCAGCTTATGGAAGAACCGTGCCGCCATCGACTCTCCCTGCACCATCCCCATGGTGCCTGCATAGCTATAGGGCAAAATCGATTCGGGATGGCTTGCTGCGGCTGTCTTTAATCGTGCGGCAATGGTATCCAGTGCTTCGTCCCAATCGATGCGGGTGAATTTTCCTTCGCCCTTTCTGCCTACCCGCTTCATCGGATGAAGCAAACGATCCTGGTGGTATGTGCGCTCAGCGTAGCGCGAGACTTTGGTGCAGAGTACCCCGGCTGTAGTAGGATGGTCGGGATCACCTCGTACTTCCGTGGCAACGCCGTCCTGCACAGTGACGAGCAACGCACAAGTATCAGGGCAGTCATGGGGGCACGTGGCGCGGACAATTGAAGTGGTCATAAAATGCTCTGGAATCGGTATAAGCAGCAGCATACTGTACCGCATCCAAGTACGCGAGCAACGCTCCGTCAGTGCATTCGAAGCAGGATGGTTATAGCGACCTGCACGGCGGAGACGTCCATATGCAGTACAAAATATGAATACAGGAAACATTAACCATGCTGTCTTTCACAATGCAGCACGGAGATAACTATGCATCTAATCGACCCGATCGTTGAACTTGCCTCCGAACTTCAGCAAATCCGCAGGGATATCCATGCGCACCCCGAGTTGTGCTTTGAGGAGCACCGAACCGCCGATGTCGTCGCCCGCAAACTTGCCGAATGGGGCATTCCGGTAATCCGCGGCCTTGGCGTAACCGGTTTGGTAGGCGTGATCAGGAAGGGGCGCAGCGATCGTGCCATCGGCTTGCGCGCCGACATGGATGCTTTGCCGGTACAGGAAATCAACACCTTTCCCCATGCATCCAGACATGAGGGAAAGATGCACGCCTGTGGACATGATGGCCATACCGCCATGCTTTTAGGTGCTGCGCGGCATCTTTCCACACACGGCAATTTCGACGGCACAGTCTATGTCATCTTTCAGCCGGCCGAAGAAGGCGGCGGCGGCGCCCGCCGGATGATGGACGATGGCTTGTTCGAGAAATGTCCAATGGACGCGGTATTCGGCATGCACAACTGGCCCGGCGCTGCGGTCGGCACCTTCGGCGTCACACCCGGACCGATGATGGCCTCATCGAATGAATTCGAAGTAACGATCAAGGGCAAGGGAGCACATGCGGCGCAACCGCATAAGGGCATCGACCCGATCATGATTGCCATCCAGATTGCGCAAAGCTGGCAGACCATCATCACGCGCAACAAGAGCCCGATCGATGCCGGCGTGCTGTCGATCACACAAATCCACGCCGGCAGTGCGACCAATATCATCCCCGATGAAGCGACGCTGATCGGCACAGTGCGCACCTTCACCACCGAAGTGCTCGACCTGATCGAGACACGCATGCGCGCGATTGCCCAACATACCGCAGCTGCATTCGATGCGAACGTCGACTTCCGGTTCAAGCGCAACTATCCCCCGCTGATCAACCATGCGGAGGAAGCGGCGTTCGCGGCAGAGGTGATGAAAGGTATCGTCGGTGAAACGAATGTGAATGCCGCGGTGGAACCCACCATGGGGGCTGAAGACTTCGCCTTCATGCTGCAGGAAAAGCGCGGCTGCTATGTTTTCATCGGAAATGGCGAGGGCGCTCATCGCGCCGCCGGTCATGGCCTGGGGCCATGCAATCTGCACAATCCCAGCTACGACTTCAACGATGAATTGCTGCCCATCGGCGCGACCTACTGGGTAAGACTGGCCGAAGCCTATTTGCGGCAATAGCAAGGCGATTTACCACCGGGGGAAGCAGCATGAATACGTTGGCCAACATTGTGATCGGTCTGATTGCGGTACTGCACATCTGGATACTGGTATTGGAAATGTTTTTATGGACCCATCCGGTAGGCCGCAAAGCGTTCGGGACGACCGCACAAATAGCGCAAGATTCGAAGGTGTTGGCCGCCAATCAGGGCTTGTATAACGGCTTCCTGGCCGCCGGCCTGCTTTGGGGTCTTTTGAGCGGCGACTGGCCGGTAAAGGTCTTTTTCACAGCCTGCGTGCTGGTTGCAGGCCTGTACGGTGGCATGACGGCGAAGCGTTCCATTTTGCTGATCCAGGCCTTGCCGGCATTGATTGCATTGGCGCTGCTGTTCGCGGCACGATCTTCAATATAGCCTGGGCGCCCTCAATCCCTGTTCTCCCGCAGCCGGATATCGCCGTACCATGCCTCGACCGATTCGCCGGTGTTGTCGGTATCGGTCAGCACACCGATTCGAATCAGCTTGCCGGGTTTTTCACCGAATGCCTTCTCGAAATCCTCTACAACGTTACGGCTGAACTCATGCCACTCGCCGATTCCGCTGGAACCGCTTGCAGCCGCAACCATCTGCACCCGGTTGGTTCGGGCATTTGGAATGATTGTCCCGACCGGCGCCTTGTTTTCCCAGATGTATATCAGGGTTGCGTAAGGAAACTCCTGTCCAGTCAGCGTTCTGGCGGTCTCGAAGACGATCTGGTCTGCAAACGGTAGATTATCCTTATCGCCATCGAATCCAAGAATAATGCGAACCGGCGAATCTTCAGTGGATCGCTCGAAATTATCGGCGCCTCGAATGAGGTTGGAAATCTTCCATCGCCATGTGATCCAAGGCTGTTCCGAAAGATCAATATCGACATCCCGCATCAGGCCGGACGATGCGCTCTCCGCATGGGCGTGCAGGACAGTTTCTTTTTGCTTGGTTACCAGTTGATAGCTGGTCGGCTTTTTGGTGCGCAAAACGACGAGCGGCTTCCAGCCGTCTGGCAAACCGCCGGCCTTACTTGACGAAAAAAGGATAGACGAGGTATTCGACGGCGCAGGCGTGCCCGACTTCTCGGCAATGATTGTCTTCGGCTGCAACGCGCATCCGCTCAATGCAAACAGCAAGCCTGACAAGACAATCAATCGTTTCATGGTTTTTTTGTCAACGAGTATAGCAGGAGGTACCTGTCGGACCTAGTTCTTGCCGGCATGCTCATTTGTGCCTTTCGCGCCTTGCCGAACCAGCGGAGATGCCCGAATTGTATAGTGTGTTGCGTTAGATTCATCATCTGTGCGTACCGACTCCAGCGGTTCTGGTACAAACTGCCAATGGATTTGATGGTATTTCGCAACAGCTTCCCGATGCGCGATACTGACGATCGCAGCGTCAGGCAATTCTTTTATGACCAATTCGTAGAGTGCGTCTTCCGTCGCGCCATCGAGTGCACTTGTCGCTTCGTCAAGAAACAGTATTTCCGGACGGCTAAGCAGCACTCGAACAAACGCCAATCGCTGCTGCTCTCCTGGAGACAGGCGTTGGCTCCAGTTGTCCGGCAAATCGAGCTTGTCTTTCAGATGTGGCAATCTGCACAGGTCCAGGTAATGCCGCATCGCCAAGTCCTTGTAGGCGCTCTGAGGTGCCGGATAAGCTATCGCTTCCCGCAATGTGCCGATCGGCAGATAACCCCGCTGCGGCAGGAACAGAATTCTGGCGTTTTTCGGAATTTCAACACTACCGGCGCCGTAAGGCCAGATGTCGGCTATTGACCGGAATAGTGTTGACTTGCCGCATCCCGACGGGCCGCTGACCAGGATATGCTGGCCGATATGTATTTCAGCCGTAAGTGGCTTGGTCAGAGTATGTCCATTCGGCAAACGCAGAGTCACCTTGTCGATCAGGATCGCGCCCACATTATTGCGGCTCACTGCTATTCCCGATTTCTGGCGGCGTGCCTGGTTGACCGCGGCATGAAATCCAGCCAGGCGGTTGACGCTTGCCTTCCAGATGGCCAAGGCACTGAATGCATTGATGAACCATGACAAGGCGTCCTGCACCTGACCGAACGCAGAGCCGATTTGCATGAGCCCGCCAAGCGTGATTGCTCCGGAAAAATATCTAGGCGCCCCCACCAGGAAAGGGAAAATGGTGGCAAATTGCGCGTAAAAAGTAGACGCGATGTTGAGGCGTTTGGTGGTGATCATGATGTTCCACCAGTTGGCCCGAATGCGCTCGAACCGAGTCGCAAGCTGGGTATGCTCCTGCGACTCCCCACGGTACAGTGCAACCGCCTCCGCATTTTCCCGGATGCGAATCAGCCCGAACCGGAAATCCGCCTCAAACCGTTGCTGATGGAATTCCTGTTCTACCAGTGGCCTGCCTATCCACCATACAAGCAATGAGCCAATTCCGGCATACGCGATTGCAAACCACACCATGTATCCCGGAACAGTCCATTCCCGGCCGCCGACCATCAGTGCCAGCGGCCCGCTCACTGACCATAAGATGCCGATGAACGATACCAGCGTGACCACACTCGACAGCAGGCCGAGCGACAGCGAGAGCGAACCATTGGTCAGCAAGCGCAGGTCCTCGGCAATGCGCTGGTCGGGGTTGTCGGCGCTGCGCGTTTGCTCGATGCGATAGTAAGCCTGGTTCGCCAGCCACTCGTCCATGTATTGACGGGTAAGCCATGTGCGCCATCGGATTTCCAGGGCCTGCGTCAGGTAAATGCGATAGATCGCAACCGCAATGTAGATGAATGCCAGGTAGGAAAAGCGCCAGAGCTGATTCTTGAACGCTTCGAAGTTTTTTTTCTCAAGCGCGTTGTAAAAGTCGCGATTCCAGTCGTTGAATTGAACGTTGAGATACACCATTCCCAAGGCGAGCGCGACAACCGTGACAAGCAACCCGCGCGCAGTCCACTTTTCCTCCGAACTCCAGTAGGGCTTGATAAGGCGCCAGACGGCGCGCCAATTGGTGTGCTCTGAAGACAGGCTTTTCATAGTGACTTGCTTGACGCCGGGATTGTTGGGATCAGAAAAGCCGATATCCTACGCGATGCCCAGGTTGTCGCGTGAATCTGCCAGTGCAGCTTTGTTTTCGGCGTCCGGTCGTCCATGCCTGGAGGCATACGATGGGCGGATTTATCTACCGTGATGCTACCCGAACAGATTCCTGGTGCTTTTCCGGTATATGCCTGCCGCATGCATGTCTATTTTCTTTGATCGAAATGAAAGGACATGCTGACTGCCGAAAAGTCGAAATGTTGTTTACTGCATAATAGGCTTTCAATGCACTCATTCTCGTGATGCGATCATGGCTGATTTCGATGTGTTGTACGACAAGCCCATGCTGCTTGGGGAAAGCCCTTTCTGGCATGAGAAGGAGTCATCGCTGTACTGGATCGACATCACGGACAAAATGGTTCACCGGCATACCTTGGCTAATGACCGGCATTCTTCTTGGCCCCTGCCATCCGAACCGGGCTGTATCGCACGCTGTGAAACCGGCGGTCTTCTGGTCGCTATGCGGTCCGGTCTTGCTCTGCTTGACACCGACTCCGGTGCGCTGACACACATTGCGAATGCACCGTATGACACGAGCAAAATGCGTTTCAATGACGGTCGTTGCGATGGAATGGGCAGGCTATGGGCAGGCACACTGTATGAACCGAAGGACCAGCCATTGGCTTCGCTTTATTGCGTGGAACGAAGCGATGTCCGACATGTAGGCAACCCGGTTACCGTCTCGAATGGCGTGGCGTTCAGCATCGACCAGCGTACGCTTTATCAAGCTGACACAACAGCGCACCGCATCACGGCGTACGATTTTGATCTGGAGAGCGGCGTAGTCGGGCACGGTAGGCTTTTCAAACAGTTTTCTACGGATAAGTCGCATGATTATGGCGGGAGGCCAGACGGTGCGGCGGTTGACAGTGAGGATTGCTATTGGTGTGCGATGTACGAAGGTGGGCAGTTGATCCGATTTTCACCCAAGGGAGAAATCTTGCAGCAGATTCGGCTGCCGGTTAAATGCCCGACCATGCTCGCCTTTGGTGGCGACGATCTATGTACCGTCTATGTCACTAGCGCTCGTCACAATCGCTCGGAGCAGGAATTAAAGGATTACCCCCTTTCGGGTCATATACTTTCGTTCCGAACCGATGTGCCCGGAATGCCGGAGCCTGCGTACATGCCTTAATCGTATGGCGTCTTCGATCCATGCATTGCACGCTCGATGATCCGATATTTTTTTGAATTTGTGGTAACGCCGATTATCAATGTTCGAAGAAAACTTATTACAACACTCAACGGGGATTGCATGAAGACAAATACGCTTCTGTACAGAACTATTGGCTTAGGCGTTCTCTTCGGTGCGTTAAATTTCCCTGCGCAAGCCGTCGATTCTGTATCAGCAGAATTCGGCTCTGGCGATAAGACAAAAATGCTGCGTGCCGCAGCCCAATGGAAGTGGGAAAAACAATGGTGGAAATCCAACGGCACCCACATTGGGGGATATTGGAACTTGGATCTTGCGCATTGGAGGGGTAACAAGTATCAGAACATTGAAGGCAGGAAGCAGAATCTTTTCGCCATAGGGCTTACACCCGTGTTCCGGTTTCAACGAGATAGCCGTAAAGGCCCGTACGCTGAACTTGGTATCGGAGGCTATTTTCTCTCGGAGTTATACGATAACAACGATCAAAAGCTGTCCACACGACTTCAGTTTGGTGATCATCTGGGAGCTGGCTACGTGTTTCAAAATGGCGTGGATATCAGCCTAAAGTTTCAGCATTTTTCAAATGGTGGATTCAAAAAGCCAAATAGCGGCGTGGACTTTCTGATTTTTCAGGCACGCTACCCACTAGATTGAATTCAACATCAGTCAGCTTTGAATTTGACGCTAGTCGGCTGCACGAATAGCGACAGCTACGTCAGCATCCATCTTCCGTTACGGAGCATCTATGAGTGGACTTTTCAGACGTTTTGCCTTTTTTAGAAGCGCTTCGTTACCTGGCGTTGCCTTAAGGGTACCAGTGGTGCCGTAGCGGTTGCCGGTGTGTAGACTGTCCTGCGGCGCAGTCGGCCCTGCCTGGGGTGCGTTCGTGCATCGTTGCGCGATGCTGTGGCGCGGCGAGCTGTGGAAGCTGCGGCGGTGTCCTGCGTGGCGCTGGCGTGGGGATGGGGCTTGCCGAAGCGGAGCGCTGCGTGCAGCG